>CAYPGK010000009.1:5548-60347 GCA_964410055.1 uncultured Gemmatimonadaceae bacterium
CCGGCGTTCGCGGTGGTGGGGCCGGCGTTCGCGGCGGTGGCCCCAGAGTTCGGGGCGGCTGCGCCGAAACGCACAAACAACGCTCTCGGCGCCGCGCTTGATCAGTTGGGGTCAATAGATCATCCCAATCGATCAAAGAATTGCGGCGTTGGAGATCGGTGTGCAGTTGGGGGGATATATTCGCCCCAATCGATCAAACGTGCGACGACGGCCGTTGATTGTGCGATTGGGGGCGTTCACCGAACGCGCTCATCGATCCAGCGTGGCCCGGCCCGGCAGCCGCCACCGGAAGCGTGCGAAGGTGCGATTGGAAGAGGTTGGCGGCTCACACGCCCGCCCGCGTCCGCCCGGGTCTCGCCCACGGGTTCGCCTGGCGCCCGGCCCCCGGCGCGGCTCGCCTCGGCTCGCGCCCAACCCCCACGCAACCCCCGCACCGGAAACCGCACCTGCACCCGTCCCCACCCACCCCTCGCCCGCAGCCGCACCCGCACCGGCCGATCACCCAATCCGCATCACTCCGCCACAGCCTCCACCTGATACGCGATCCCCCACGCGCCGGGGCCCAGATGGGTGGCGAGGGCGGGGGAGGCGGGGGAGGCAATGATCTCGGCGGCGGGGTAGCGCTCGTGGATCGCGGCGCGGATGGCCGGCACGATCTCGGGGACGCCAACGTGGATGACGCCGAAGCGGACGCGCGCACGGTCGGGCGGCGCCTGGTCCTGGATCAGATCGAGCATCTTCGGCAGCACGTTCTTCGGCCCCAGCACCTTGGCGGCGGGGACGATCCGTGCGTCCGGGGTCAGCCCGAGGATCGGGCGGATGCGGAGCCGGCCGGCGAGCCAGGCCTGGCCGCGGGTGACGCGGCCCGAGGCCAGGAGGTTGTCGAAGGTGTCGACGGTGAAGTAGATCCCCGAACGGTCGCGGATCCGGTCGAGCTCGGCGAGGATCTCATCGACCGGGGTGCCGAGTTCGGCGAGCTCTGCGGCGCGGAGGACGAGCAGCCCTTCGGTCAGCGATGCGCCCCTGGAGTCGAAGACGGTCACGGGCGCGTCCTCGAAGATCCGCGCCGCGGTCTCCCCCGAGGCAAAGGTGCCCGAGAGCGTCGAGGCGAGGAGGACGGCGAGGACGTGCTCGCCATCCTCTGCGGCGCGGGCGTACGCCTCGAGGAACGCCGCGGGCGGCGGCTGCGACGTCGTCGGACGCTCGCCGCGGCGGAGCCGCTCGACGAAGGTGTCGGAATCGATGTCGACGCGGTCGCGCAGCGACTCGTCGCCGTAGACCAGCGAGACGGGGACCACGTGGATCCCGTGGGCGCGCGCGATCTCGTCCGGCAGGTCCGCCACGCTGTCGGTCACGATCGCGATCGGGCGGCGGGCGAGGTGGACGTGCGACGATGCGGCGCGCTCGATCGCGGCGTGCTGCGCGTGCATGTCCTCGGCCTTGTGCGCCACGAGCTCGCCGATCTCGCGCAGCCGAGCGAAGACCGCCTCGGGATCGTCCGTGTGGATGTGCACCTTGAGCACGCCGGCGCCGCGGATCACGATCAGCGAGTCGCCGAGCCCGGTGAGCGCGGCGCGCACGACGTCGGCTCCGGGGAGTGCGTCGCTCCGAACCAGTCCCTCGGTGCAGAAGCGGTGCTGGTCCGACACATCGACGTGCGCGGCGGCCATGGGGTCGGCGTCGTCGGTAGCGAGCGCGGCGTCCGCGGAAGCCGCGGCTGCGGAAGCATCGCCGTTCTCGACGGTCGGGGTGCCTTTCCCAGGTCCGGAACTAGGCGCGGCGGTGCCGCGGACCAGCGAGGCGACGCCTTCGAGAAAGTGGACGAAGCCTTTGGCGCCGGCGTCCACGACGCCGGCAGAGCGCAGGACGGGGAGCAGATCCGGCGTGCGGGCTAGCGCCTCGCGGGCGCGGGCGACGAGGCGGTCGAGCAGCTCGACGAAATCCGAGGTCTGTGACTGCTCCGCCTCCTCCGTCGTCTCACGGATGACGGTGATGATCGTCCCCTCGACGGGGCGCTCGAGCGCGGAGTAGAGATGGTCGGCGGCGCGGCGCAGGGCGACGACGAACTCCGCCACGCTCAGCCGCTCCCGCCCCTCGACGGCCGCCGAAAAGCCGAGGAGGAAGTGCGAGAAGATCATCCCGCAGTTGCCGCGGGCGCCGAGCACGCCCGCGTCGGCCGCGCGACGAGCCACGGCCCAGACCTCGCGCTCTCGAGTCGCCCGCAGGCCGTCCGCGATGCTGCGGACCGTCAGCGCGAGATTCGTCCCGGTGTCACCATCCGGTACGGGATAAACGTTGATACGATTGAGTTCCGCGCGGCAGTGCTGGGTATAGTCGCACGCCGCGATGAGAGCCCGCCGGAGCCTGGACCCGTCCAGATATGCGATCTGCATTCATCGAAGATAGACAAACGGCGCGTAGAAACAAGGGTTTGGGCCAGACGCGGCCGGGCCGGACCGACCCCCAACGACCTCGCACCCGAACGGCGCCGCGCACCGGCGCGGCGATCGGATCGACCGTTGCAGGAGAGGAGCCACCGGAAAGGCTTGCCAAGGTCCAGCGTGCTGGATAGAATTGTCTGTTCAGCGACAGGGATTTTGGACCCCGGCGCACGACTCGCCTGCACCCGGACCGGCACAGCCGGTTCCGGGCCGCGAACTTTTCGTGGCCGGAAGGTTTAGAGCATTTCGGAACGTCATTTCAGGCCGCCGCCGTGGCCGCGTAATGTTTCCCGCAACCGTGGAGATCCCCGAGATGGTGCACACGCGCAACTATCGTCGACTCACGCTAGTCCTGTCGCTCGGATTGGTGGTCGGCGGACTCGCGCTGGCGTCGCCCGCAGAGGCACAGGACCGGTTCCGCGTTCTCGTGCCGAAGTCGCTGGCTCGTGAAGGCGACGTCAAGAAGAACTTCGGCGAGAACGTGTCGAAGGAGCTGAGGAAGCTGATCGACGACCTCCCGACGCACCGGCCGGTCGAAAAGAACGACCTCAAGGACGTGCTGAAGCAGTTCCGACTGAAGGAAGACGACCTGGTCAACTGCATTACGGCGCGTCAGCTCGCGGCTCAGACCGGCTTCGAGCTGGTCATGTGCGGGACTTACGCCGCCGCGGGGGATGGGTTCGCGGTGAGCGCCCAGTTCATCAGCCCGCGGGAGAACTACGTGTTCGATGTGCCGTCGTTCAATTCGTCGGATCACCGCGAAGCGGCGCGGCACATCTTCGATTCGTTCCGTAACTACATTGAGTTGCTGAGCAACACGACCTACTGCATGGAGCACATCAACAGCCGGCAGTGGAGCGAGGCGCTCCAGCGCTGCGATGCGGCGCTGGCGATCGATTCGAACGCCGAGACGGCGCTCTACGGCCGTGGCTACGCGCTCATGCAGCTCGATCAGGACGAGGCGGCGCTGACGGCGCTGACCCAGGTGCTCGACCGCAACCCGATCCATCAGGATGCGCTGCAGGCCGCGGGGTACGTGACCGCGAAGCTGGGCCAGCTCGAGGAGTCGCGTAAGTACTACGGCCAGTACCTCGAGCTGAACCCCGGCGATGCGCGGGTCCGGCTGACGATCGCGAACGACGCGGCCAAGGCGGGCGACCCCGAGGGCGCGCTCCAGATCGCCGAGGTCGGGCTACAGGGCGATTCCGTCGACCTGACGCTCGCCGAGTACGCGGGCTACTTCGCCATGGCCGCGGGTGCGAAGGCGCAGGCGGACGCTTCCGAGGGCGAGAGCGGCGGCGAGGTGCCCGGCTCGGCGGCGGGCTTCTACGAGAAGGCGCTCACCTACTTCGACCAGGTCCTCGCCTCGAACCCCGACTCGCTGCAGCCGAACTTCACGGTCAGCTACGTGAACGCGCTGACGCAGCTCGGCAGGACGCAGGAGGCGGCGGATCGCGGCGCCGAATTCGTGCGGCTCCAGCCGGACAACGTCCCGCTGTGGACCGTCTACGCCGCGGCGCTGAACGAGGCCGGCCGCCTGAGCGACGCACTCGCTGCGCTCGATTCGGTCCTTGCCAAGGACCCGAACGCGCCGAACGTCCGCGCGCGCAAGGGCCAGTGGCTGCTCCAGGCCGGGCAGCTCGATGCGGCCAAGACGGCGTTCAGCGCCGCGGTCGAGGCGGGGGAGATCACGGCCGATCAGGCCGCGCGTTCGTTCCTGGCAATCGGCGTGAACGACAAGTACCAGAAGAAGGACTACGACGGCGCGCTGCCGTACCTGCGCGCGGCGCTCGATCTCGCTCAGGACCCGGAGAACCAGGGGATGGCCCACTTCTACATCGGCTACATCCTCTACGTCCAGGGCGAGCAGGTCCAGGCGCCGAGCACGGCCGCTTCGGCCCAGAAGGCGCTGCCGATCTTCCAGCAGTCGCGCGACCACCTGCAGAAGGCGAAGCCGTTCGCCGACACGAACGCGTCGGTCGCGAACAGCCTCCGGCAGCTCCTCACCAACGTGGATCAGTTCATCGAGATCCAGGAGCTGCTGATCAAGCGCGGCCGCTAGTCGCGGCGGGTCGCTGGTCCCGAGAAACGGGCCGGGAGCGTGAGTCCACGCTCCCGGCCTTTTTTCGTGCTCCGTATCGGTGCCGCCGTCCGGCTCGGATGACCTGGAGCGAGGCCACGATTCACTCCGGGCTAAGGTGCCATGACGGTCAGTCGGCGCGGGCAGAGGGAGTAGCGGAAGCTGCGCGCCCGCACCGGCTCTCCGTCCGCGTTCACCGAAATCGTCTCCGAGGGCGTGACCACGATCGAGGCGGCGCGGGTGTAGCGCACGCCCGGGCTCTCGAGGTGCGTCCCGGCCCGGAGGTCCGGAAGCAGCGCGAGGAAATCGAGCCGGGGCATCGCCTCCACCACGAGCAGGTCCAGCATCCCGTCCCCCAACTCCGCGCGCGGTGTGAGGAGGCTTCCGCCCCCCGTCCGCCGCGCATTCCCCACCGCGAAGAGCAGGATCTCGCCCTCGTAGAACCGCCGCCCGTCCGTGGTGAATCGAGCCCCGGTCGGGCGCAGCTCCACGAACTCCCGCGCGCCGGTGACGATGTAGGCGAGCGGGCCGAGGAGGCGCTTCGTCTCGCTCGGCGTCTGCTCCGTCGCCTCCGCGCCGAAGCCCCCGGTCGAGACGTTCACGAAGAGGCGGTCGTTCACGCGTGCGACGTCGATGTCTAGCGGCCGGCCCTCCACGGCGACCCGCGCGGCGGCATCGAGATCGTGCGGGATCCCCAGCCCCATCGCGAAGTCGTTCCCCGTGCCGATCGGCAGGATTCCGAGCCGGGGCGGATTGCGTAGCCGGCCGAGGCCGTTGACGACCTCGTTCACCGTGCCATCGCCGCCGGCGGCGATCACCACCTCGGCACCCGCCCGGGCCGACGCGCGCGCCAGGCGAGTCGCATCGCCGGCCTCGAAGGTGAGGTGCGGCCACACCCGGTGCCCCTCCGCACGCAGCCGCGCAATGACGGAGCGCAGCGCTTCGAGGCGCTGCGGATCGCCCCGCGGGTGCATGATCAGCGCGACGGTCAGCGGCACATCGGGCCTCCCGTTTCGTCGAGGGCGTTCACGGCGCGGGGCGCTCGGCGGGCCATGGCGCCGAGCGCAGCCAGATCCGCGCCCGAGCCGCGCTCCAGCGGCGGATCAATTGCCTTTCGGGCGGCGGATCTGTGGCTCCACGGAGGCGGATTGTCGGCCTCCCGGGCGCGAATCCGGGCTGCGCGTCGTGGGTGCCGTCGGTGCAAATTCCTGGCCTATAAGGACTTGCAAGAAAGCCTTGACCGGGTGGGGCGTGATGCGTACCTTGGGGGCCGCGGTGGGGAGAAGTGGGGAGATGTGGGGAGCTCACCGGCACCCCGAGCACCGGGAGGCCCGATGGCGGGAACTCCGACCCCGAGGAGCGGGGAGTGACCTTTCTGGGGAGCTACACCTACCAGCTCGACGAAAAGGGTCGAGTCAGCCTTCCGGCCGCGTTCCGCCGGGAGGCGGGCGATCAGCGTTTCATCATGGTCCAGGCGTACCGGCCGTCGCTGGCGCTCTACCCGGAGTCGGAGTGGGCGGGGGTCCAGGAACGGCTGAAGGAGCTGGTGCGTCATCAGCCGGAGGCTCGGCTGTGGGTGCTGTCGGTGATGGCGAACGCGGTGGAGGCGGTCCCGGACGGGCAGGGCCGGATCCTGATTCCGACGCGGCTGCAGGAGGCGGCGGAGCTGAACGGCCAGGTCCTGCTGGTGGGCGCGCTGGACAAGATCGAGTTGTGGAACCCGGAGCGGTTCGAGGAAGCGATGCGGGAGGGGGCGGGGAAGTTCGAGCGGTTCGCGCCTCAGATCTTCCGGTAGCCGGCGTGGACGGGTCGATCCGTCATGTGCCGGTGATGCTGCAGGAGGTGCTCGAGTATCTACGTCCCGAGCGAGGTGGGTTGTACTTCGACGGGACCTTGGGAGACGGCGGTCATAGCGAAGCGATCCTCAGCGCGGGCGCAGACGTCCGCGTGATCGGCGTGGATCAGGATCCGGAGGCCCTTGAAGTGGCGGCACGGCGGCTGGCGCGATTCGGAGCGCGAGTAGAGCTGCGGCTTACGAACTTTGCCGATGCGGCGGAGTCGTTGCGCGAGCCGCTTGCGGGCGCATTGCTGGATCTGGGCCTGTCGTCGCGTCACCTCGACGAGACGGGGCGCGGCTTTTCCTTCCGCCCCGGCACACCCCTGGACATGCGAATGGCAGGACCTGCCGCCGAGGGCGTCCCCACGGCGGCGGATCTGTTGAACGAGCTTCCGGAGCGGGAGCTCGCGGACCTGTTCTGGCGCTACGGCGAGGAGCGTCGTTCGCGGCGTCTTGCGGCGGAAGTCGTGCGGCGTCGGAAGGAGGCGCCGTTCCGCACGAGCGACGACCTGGTCGCGGTGCTGGAGCGCGTCTTCGGCGGTCGTCTCACGGCACAGGACAAGGCGCGGATCTTCCAGGCGCTGCGGATCGCGGTGAACGACGAGCTGGGCGCGCTGGAGCGTGCGCTCCCGGCGCTGCGCGATGCGCTGGAGCCGGGCGGCGTGCTGGTGGTGCTGTCGTACCATTCGCTGGAGGATCGGCGGGTCAAGGAATCGTTCCGGGAATGGAGCCGGGCTTGCATCTGTCCGCCGGAGTTGCCGGTGTGCCGGTGTCGGGGGCGTCCGCTGGGCGAGACGCTGACGCGCAAGCCGGTCGTGCCGACGCCGGAGGAGGTGGAGTCGAACCCGCGGGCGCGCAGCGCGCGGCTGCGAGCGTGGCGGAGGGCGGCGTGAAGCGCGGGCAGCCCGGGGTGATCCGCGTCGCGCTCGGCTTCGCCGCGCTGCTCGCGTCGCTGAGCCTGGTGATCTGGCGTCAGAGCCGCGCGCTCGAGGTGCTGCGCGCCCTCGATGGAGTGCGCCGTGAGCGGGCGGTCGTTGAGGCGGAGCGAGCGGCGCTGCTGCAGCGGATCCGTCGTCTGGAGAGCCGGAGCCGGGTGGTGGCGGAGGCGGGCGAAAGGTTGGGGATGCACGTACCAACGGGTGCGGAGATCGTGATCCTGCCGATGGGCGCGGCATCGGGTGCGGAGCCGGAGGTGGTGCGGTGAAGGTGACGCCGCGTTCTCACGCGTGGCGCCGTCGCGCGCTGCTGCTCGCGATGCTCGTGATCGGGCTCGTGGTTCTCGCGCGCGGCTTCCAGCTCCAGGTGCTGGAGGGCGAGTCGTGGCGTGCGCGCGCGGTGGGGCAGCAGCGGCAGCGGGTGGAGTTGCCTGCGCCGCGGGGGACGATCTACGACCGGAACGGCGTGCCGCTCGCTGCGAGCCGCGAGGCATACCGGATCGCGGTCGCGCCGAGGGAGGTCCGGGACGCCGCTGCGCTTTCGGCGCGTCTGCGGGAGGTGCTGGGCGTGACGGCGCAGCAGGCGCGGCGCGCGGTGGACCCGAAGCGGGCCTGGGTGGTGCTTCCCGGGCGTTACGACGAGGTGGCGCGGCAGCGGCTCGCGGCCGAGCCGGGCGTCCACTTCGAGCGGGTGATCGAGCGGCTGTACCCGCACGGCGATCTTGCGCTCGAGCTGATCGGCCGTGTGGGCGCCGACGGCCGTGCGCAGGGCGGGCTCGAGCTGGAGTTCGACTCGCTGCTCGCGGGCAAGCCGGGCGAGGCGGTGGCGAGGCGGGACGTGCTGGGGCGGGTGATCCCGGGCGCCGTGATCACGGTCCAGGAGCCGGTCCCCGGTCACGACGTGGTGCTGACGATCGATTACGCTCTCCAGGAGATCGCCGACGACGCGCTGCGGCGCGCGATCGAGAAGACGGAGGCGGCGGGCGGCGACCTGGTGCTGGCGGACCCGGAGACGGGGGAGATCCTGGCAGCGGCGACGGTACGGCGCGATGGTCCGCGCAACTGGCTCGCGGTGACGGAGCCGTACGAGCCGGGCTCGACGATCAAGCCGTTCGTCGCCGCTGCTCTCCTGAACGAGCGTCGCGTGACGATGGCCGACAGCGTCTACGCGGAGCAGGGTCGTTACGTGAACGGCGGCCGGACCATCACGGACGTGAACGGGTACGGATGGCTGACCCTCCGCGACGCGTTGCGCTACTCCTCGAACATCGCGATGGCGAAGGTGGCCGAGCGTCTGGAGCCGGCGGAGCAGTACGCCTACCTCCGGGACTTCGGGTTCGGCACGCCGACGGGCGTGTCGTACCCGTCGGAGGCATCGGGGCTGCTGCGCCGGCCGGAGCGGTGGTCACGGTATTCGCAGAGCAGTCTGGCGATGGGGTACGAAGTCTCGGTCACGCCGCTTCAGATGGTGCTGGCGTACGGTGCGCTCGCGAACGGCGGCGTGCTCATGGAGCCGCGCCTGGTGCGCGAAGTCCGTACGCGGGGCGGGCGGGTGGTCGAGCGCTACTCGCCGCAGCCGGTCCGCCGCGTGGTGCCCGGCGCGGTCGCGCGGGAGATCAGCGAGGCGCTGGTCGACGTGGTCGAGGCCGGGACCGGCCAGGCGGCGGGTCTGGGGCCGTTCCAGGTGGCGGGGAAGACGGGCACGGCGCGCCAGGTCCGGGACGGCCGCTACGAAGCGGGGAGCTACACGGCGTCGTTTGCTGGCTTCTTTCCGGCTGACGACCCGCAGTTCTCCTTCCTGGTCCGCCTGGACCGGCCGAAGGGCGCGTACTATGGCGGGCTCGCGGCGGCGCCGGTAATGCGGGCGACGCTCGCGGCCGCGCTCGCCGCGCGCGAGACGGCGCTGGACCGTCGAGCGGTCGCGGCGGCGGTGGCGCCGAGCCGGTCGGCCGAGGAAAAGCCGACGACGCCGCGCCGGGCGCGGGTCGAGGCCCCGACCGACGCGGCGCTCCCCACGGTCGCGACGCCGCCTCCGGCCGGTCCGTTCATCTTCGCGATGAACGCCGCGCCGCTGCGCAGGATCGATGATGCGACCGCGCCTGCGGCGCGGGAGGTTCCCGCGGTGAAGGGGCTCGCGCTGCGGGATGCCGCGCTACGGCTCCACGAGGCCGGGTTCCGTGTGGTCGTCGAGGGGAGCGGCCCCGCCGTGGAGACGGTGCCGAAGGCGGGCGTCAAGGCGCGGCCGGGCTCGGTGGTCCGGGTGCGGGGGAAGGAGGCGGAACGGTGAGGCGCGGCGCGATCGGCATAGGCGAGATCGTGCGGCGCCTCGAGGCCGAGGGGCGCGTGGTCTCCGCACCGGGCACGGACACGGTGATCACCGGCATCGCGGACGACAGCCGCCGCGTCCGGGCCGGCGACCTGTACTGCGCCTGGGCCGGCACGGCGCTGGACGGCCACCGCTTCGTCCCCGCAGCCGAATCCGCGGGCGCGGTGGCCGCGCTGGTCGAGCGGCCCGTGCCCGAGAGCTCGCTGCCGCAGGTGGTCGTGCGGGACGGGCGTCGGTCGGCAGCGCTCGCGGCCGCGACGTTCTACGGCGATCCCGCCGACACGCTTCGCCTCGTGGGTGTCACCGGGACGAATGGCAAGACCACGACGACGTGGCTCCTGCGCCACCTCCTGGGCGCGCGCTGGGGCGCGGCTTCGATCGGCACGCTCGGCGTGATCCTCGAGGACGGTAGCCCGTTCCCGGGCGGCGAGTCGCTCACGACGCCTGGGCCGGTCGACATGGCGCGGGTGCTTCGCGAGTTGGTCGACCGCGGTGTGGGCGCGGTGGCGATGGAGGTCTCCTCGCACGCCCTCGACCAGGGGCGCGTGCACGCGCTGCGCTTCGACGCGGCGATCTTCACGAACCTGACGCGTGACCACCTGGACTACCACGGCACCGAAGAGGCCTACGTGAGCGCGAAGCGGTCGCTCGTCGGGATGCTCCGGGAGGGCGGCGCCGCGGTGCTCAATGCGGACGACGGCGCGTGGTCCGGGCTGGGCGATGAAGCGCCTCGGGCGCTGGATTACGCGATCGAACGGGACGGCGCGGCGGTCCGCGCAGAGCAGGTCGAGCTCGGCCCCTTCGGCGCTCGCTTCCGGCTGGTCACGCCGACGGGCGTGGCGAAGGTCGAGCTTCCCCTGCTCGGTGGCTTCAACGTCTACAACGCGCTGGGCGCGGCCGGCGCCGCGCTCGCGCTGGGCTTCGAGGTGGACGAGGTCGCTTCGCTGCTCGAGTCGGCGCCCCAGGTGCCGGGCCGGCTGGAGAAGGTGGCCGACGCGCCGTGCACGGTGCTCCGCGACTACGCCCACACGCCGGACGCGCTGGAGCGGGTACTGACTGCGCTGCGGCCGCTGGTGCCGGGGCGCCTCATCGTCGTCTTCGGCGCGGGCGGCGACCGGGACCGGGGCAAGCGGCCGCTCATGGGCGCGGTGGCGGAGCAGTGGGCGGACATTCCGATCGTGACGTCGGACAACCCGCGCACGGAAGATCCCGAGCTGATCATCGCCGAGATCGAGGCGGGGATGCCCGCGCGCCGGCACCTGCGGGTCACGGACCGGAGGGCGGCGATCGCGCGCGCGCTCGAGATCGCGCGGCCGGAGGACCTGGTGCTCCTGGCAGGGAAGGGACACGAGACGTACCAGATCGTGGGGAAGGAGAAGCTGCCGTTCGACGAGCGGGTGGTCGTGGCCGAGCTCGCGGCCGCGCGGGTGCCGGAGGTGGGCGCGTGAGCGTGTTCTGGACCGATTCGGCGGTCCGACAGGCGCTCGGCCTCGCGGGGGCGGCGCCGGCCGAATACCCGGCCGTCTGGACGGACACGCGCACGATCCCCGAGGGCGCGCTCTTCGTTGCGCTCAGGGGCGAACGCTTCGACGCGCACGACTTCCTGGCCCAGGCCGCGGAGCGGGGTGCGCGCGGCGCGGTGGTCGAGCGAGTGCCCGAGGGCGCGCCGTCGTCGCTGGTCTACTACGAGGTGCCCGACACGCTCGAGGCGCTCGGCCAGCTCGCGCGGCACTACCGCCGCTCGCTCGGCGCTCGGGTCTGCGCCGTGGTCGGGAGCAACGGCAAGACGACGACGAAGGACCTCGCGAAGGCGGTGCTCGAGACGCGCTACCGCGTGCACGCGACGGAGGCGAACCTCAACAACCTGATCGGCGTGCCGCTCACGCTCCTCGCGGCGCCGGTGGACGCGGAGGCGCTGGTCGTCGAGGTCGGCACGAACACGCCGGGCGAGGTCGGGCGGCTGGCGCGGATCGTGGAGCCGGACGTGGCGATCATCACGACGGTCGCCGAGGAGCACCTGGAGGGACTCGGCGACCTGGAGGGCGTGCTCCGGGAGGAGACGGCGATCCTGGAAGCGCTGCCATCGCAAGGAGTTGCACTGGTCGGCGAAGAGCCGCCGGAGCTGGCCGAACGCGCGCGCACGATGGCGTCGCGCGTCCGGGTCTGTGGCTGGAGCGAACTCGCGGACGCGGAGTTGCGAGCCGAACGGGTGGAGCTGGATGAACAAGGGCGGACCAGCTTCCACTGGCAGGATCGAACCGTTCGGCTCGCATTCCGCGGCCGGCCCAACGCGCGCAACGCGCTCCTCGCCCTGGCCCTCGGGCTCGAGTGGGGCGTGGACGTGGATGCGGCCGTCGCGGCGCTGGCCCATGTCCGCCCGCCCAGGATGCGCGGGGAGATGCACCGGTACGGCGATCTGACGGTGATCGCCGACTGCTACAACGCGAACCCCGCGAGCGTGGAAGCCGCGGTCGACCTGCTGGTCTCGTTGCCGCGGAACGGTGCGAGGGTCGCGGTCCTCGGCACGATGCGCGAGCTGGGGACCGCGAGCGAAGGGCTGCACCGCAGGACGGCGGAGGCGGTTGCCGCCGCCGATGTGGACCTGATCGTGGCGACGGGGGAGTTCGCCGCCGCGTTCGAGCCGCTGGCCGGCCAGCTCGGCGACCGGCTGATCGCGGTGGACGATCCGCTGGACGCGTACGCGCCGCTCGCCAGTCGGCTGAGCGGGCGTGAAGTCGTGCTGCTCAAAGGTTCGCGGGGCGTCGCGCTGGAGCGGCTGCTTCCGCGTTTCGAGGAGGACTGGGGCCGATCGGCCGATTCCCCGCGCCTCGAGGACGGGGCGCGACCCGGGGACCAGGCGGCGACCGCCGCCAAGGGAGAGTGACGTGTGCTCTACCATCTGCTGACGCCACTGGCAGAGTATCACATTTTCTTCAACCTGTTCCGTTACATCACGTTCCGCGCGGCCGGGGCGATGGTGACGGCGCTGGTGTTGTCGTTCCTGCTGGGGCCGGCGGTGATCCGGTGGCTGCGTACGCTGCGCGTCGGGCAGGTGGTGCGCCAGGACGGGCCGGAGACGCATTACGGCAAGGCCGGTACGCCGACCATGGGCGGCGTGCTGATCCTGATCGCGACCGTCACGGCGACGGTGCTCTGGGCCGAGCTGACCAACCCGTACACGGTCATCGCCCTGATCGTCCTGGTCTGGATGGGCGTGCTCGGGTTCATCGACGACTACCTGAAGGTCGTCCGCCGTCGGACCGAGGGGCTGGTCGGGCGCTACAAGCTGATCGGCCAGGGGCTGCTCGGACTGATCCTCGGGATCTACCTCTGGAAGTGGCCGATCAGCCCGGTCCCGTTCAACTGGACGGGGCTGCCGTTCTTCGCAGACCACTTCCTGGTCCTTGCACCGATCGTGTTCGTGCCGTGGGTGATGCTGGTGCTGGCCGGGAGCTCGAACGCGGTGAATCTGACGGACGGGCTGGACGGGCTGGCGGCGGGGCTTTCGGCGATCGCCGCGGCCACGTTTGCGGTCTTCGCCTACCTGATCGGCCGCATCGACACGGCGGATTACCTGGGCTTCTTCTACCTGCCTGGCGCCGGTGAACTGGCGATCTTCGCCGTGGCGCTGACGGGCGCTGCGCTCGGGTTCCTGTGGTACAACGCGCACCCGGCGGAAGTCTTCATGGGCGACACCGGGTCGCTCGCGATCGGCGGCGCGATCGGCGCGATCGCGATCCTGCTAAAGCTGGAGTTCCTGCTGGTCATCGTGGGCGGCGTCTTCGTGCTGGAGGCGCTCTCGGTGATTCTGCAGGTCGGCTACTTCAAGTACACGGCGCGGCGGTACGGCCAGGGGCGGCGGATCCTGAAGATGGCGCCGTTGCACCACCACTTCGAGAAGGCGGGGTGGGTGGAGAGCAAGGTGATCATCCGCTTCTGGATCCTGGGGATCCTCTTCACGCTCCTGGCGTTCAGCACGCTCAAGATCCGGTGATGATGGCGCGGCGTGCCGGCGCGGCCGGCGGGACGGTTGCGGTGCTCGGGCTCGCGCGGAGCGGGTGCGCGGCGGCCGAGCTCGCGCTGCACGCCGGCTACCGGGTCTACGCATCGGATGCCGGGGACTCGCCGGCGCTGCGCGAGGCGGCCGAGGCGGTGCGCCGGGCGGGCGGGGAGGCGGAGGTGGGGGGGCACTCGGTCGAGAAGATCGCCGCGAGCGAGCTGGTCGTGGTGAGCCCCGGGATCCCGCCGACGGCGCCGATCTTCGCCGAGCCGGGCGTGGCCGGGGTGCCGCGGGTCTCGGAGCTGGAGTTCGCGTTCCGGTTCCTCGATGCGCCGGTCGCGGCGGTGACGGGGACGAACGGCAAGACGACGACGGCGGCGCTCGCGTCGAACCTGCTCCGGACGGCGGGGCTGGACGCGCCGGCCGCGGGGAACATCGGGCTCGCGCTCTCGGAGGTCGCGCGCCGCGAGCCCGCGCCGGACTGGGTCGTCGTGGAGGCGAGCTCCTTCCAGCTCGCGGACATCGACACCTTCGTGCCGAGGATCGGCGTGGTGACGAACCTGGCGCCGGACCACCTGGACCGGTACCCGACGGTCGAGGCCTACTACGCCGACAAGACGCGCCTCTTCGAGAACGCGACCGAGTCGAGCCGCTGGGTGCTGAACGGCGAGGAGCCGGAGGTGCTGGCGCTCGCGGGCGACGCGCCCGGGCGGCGCTACTTGTTCCGCGTACGGAGCGCGCCGTGCTCGCAGGAGCTGGGCGGCCACGTGGCGGCGGATGGCGTGCTCACGCTCCGGACCGAATCGGGTGAGGTGCCGCTGGTGCACGTTTCGGAGCTCCGGATCCTGGGCGAGCACAACCGGGCGAACGCGCTCGCGGCGTCGCTGGTTGCGGTGCTGGCGGGCGCGGATGTCGAAGCGGTTCGGGAGGGGCTGCGCACCTTCCGGGCGCTCGAGCACCGGCTCGAGCCGATCGTCGAGAGGGACGGCGTGCTCTGGATCAACGATTCGAAGGCGACGAACGTCGAGTCGACGCGCGTGGCGCTGCGCAGCGTGACGCGCCCGACGGTGCTGCTGCTGGGCGGCCGTCACAAAGGCGAGCCGTACACGTCGCTCGTGCCCGAGCTGAAGGCGCGCGCGCGGGCGGTGGTCGCGTACGGCGAGGCGGCGCCGATCGTCGAGGCGGAGCTGTCGCCCGCGGTGCGGGTCGAGCGGGTCGACGGCCCGTTCGAGGAGGTGGTCGCGCGCGCCGCGTCGCTCGCGCTGCCGGGCGACGTGATCCTGCTTTCTCCGGCGTGCGCGAGCTACGATATGTTCCGGGACTACGAAGAGCGGGGCCGGCGCTTCGCCGCGCTGGCGCGGGGGGAGGAGGAGCGTGCGTAACGGCGTCGGCGTCGCGACGGCGACGTGGGAAGACCTGTCCGCGACGGAGCGGACTCGCCTCGACACGGGGTGGGAGGGAGCAGTGCTGCTGCTGCTCTCTCTGGTCCTCCTCTCGTTCGGGCTGGTCATGCTCTACAGCGCGAGCGCGGCGAACGCACAGATGAGCGGGCTCGAGGACTACCACTTCGTGGTGCGGCAGGCGATGGGCGGCGCCATGGGACTGGTCGGTCTTGCGGTCTTCGCGCGCATCGACTACCGGCACCTGCGTCGCCTCGCCTGGCCGCTCCTCGGCGCGGTGACGCTGCTCCTGCTGGTGGTCGTGATGCCGGGGACACAGGCGATCGCGCCGGAGATCAACGGCGCGCGGCGCTGGCTGGTCTTGGGCGGTCTGACGCTCCAGCCGTCGGAGTTCGCGAAGCTCGCGATCGTGATCTGGACGGCGGCGCTCGCGGTGAAGAAGCAGGACAAGCTGCCCAGCCTGAGCCGCGGGCTCCTGCCGTTCCTGATCGTCTGGGGCGCGGTCGTGGGGCTGATCGTCCTGGAGCCGAGCCTTTCGGCCGGGATGATCGTGGTGCTGCTCGCATCGCTGGTGGTCTTCGCCGCGGGTGCGCGGATCGGGCACTTCCTGGTGCTCGGCGTGGTCGGGCTCCCGCTTCTCTGGAGCCAGGTCGAGACGGCGGCGTACCGGATGCGGCGCGTGGTCGCGTTCCTGGACCCGTCGCACGATCCGGCGGGCGTGAGCTACCAGATCCGGCAGTCGCTGATCGCGGTGGGGAGCGGCGGCGTGTTCGGGCGCGGCTTCGGGCGCGGCGAGCAGAAGTTCGGCTTCCTCCCCGAGCCGCACAACGACTTCCTCTTCGCGATGATCGGCGAGGAGTGGGGGTTCATTGGCGTGTTCGCGGTGGTCGCGCTCTTCGTCGCGTTCGGGATGGTCGGCTACAGGGTGGCGCGGCAGGCGCCGGACCTCTTCGGCTCGCTCCTCGCGATCGGCGCGACCAACGTGATCGTCGTGCAGGCGTTCCTGCACATGGCCGTCAACCTGGCGCTCGTTCCGACGACCGGCGTGACGCTGCCCTTCTTCTCCTACGGGCGGTCGAGCCTGCTGGTCTGCCTGGCGGCGGTCGGCGTGCTGATCTCGATCGCACGGGCCGGCAGCCGCGGCGACGCCGGGGTGGAGCCGGTTGGAGGGGCGGTGTGAGCATGGGCGGGCGTGGCGGCGCGGCGGGCGCGCCCGCCGCGGGCCCGGGTGAGCGGCCCGGCGCAGGCACCGTCTGCGTCCTCTTCGCCGGCGGCGGCACCGGCGGGCACCTCTACCCGGCGCTCGCGCTGGCCGCGGCGATGAAGGAGGTGCACCCGGAGGTGGAGGCGCACTTCGTCGGTGCGCGGCGTGGCGTCGAGGCGCGGGTGTTCCCGGCGCAGGGCGTGCCGCACACGCTGCTGCCCTTCGAGCCGATCCGGCGCGACCGGGTCTGGCGCAACTGGCGGCTCGTGCCGGCGATGGTGAAAAGCGCGGTCGGGCTCATGCGGCTGTTCCGAACTTTCCGGCCGCGGCTGGTGGTCGGGACCGGCGGATACGCGAGCGGACCGGCGTGCGCCTGGGCGCTGCTGCGAGGCGTGCCGGTCGCGGTGCAGGAGCAGAACTCGTATCCGGGGCTGGTCACGCGGTGGCTCTCCCGTTGGGCGCGGCAGGTCCACCTCGGCTTCCCCGAGGCGGCGCGGCACCTGCGGCCGGGCCCCGATACGGAGGTGTTCACACTCGGTAACCCGATCCGGCCGCCGGATCCGGGGCTCGACCCGGCGGCGTGCCGGCGGGAGTTCGGCCTCGCGCCGGAGGGGGTGGTCGGGCTGGTGGTGGGGGGGAGCCAGGGCGCGCGCGCGGTGAACGAGGCGCTGTGCCGCACGCTCGAGGCGGTCGCTGCGGGCCGTCTCGAGGCGCCGCCCGAGGGCATGCAGCTCCTCTGGGCTACGGGCCCGGCGCACGTGGATTCGGTGCGGCGACGGCTGGAGCCGCTCGGCGTCGAAGGCTGGGTGCGCGTCGTCGGCTACATCGAGGAGATGCCGAAAGCGCTCGCGGCGGCGGACTTCGCGCTCTCGCGGGCAGGCGCGATGGCGACGGCGGAGCTGATGGCGTGGGGGATCCCGGCGATCCTGGTCCCGCTGCCGACGGCGGCTGCGGACCATCAGACGCACAACGCGCGGGCGCTGGCGGAGGCGGGCGCGGCGGTGTGCGTGGCGGAGTCGGAGCTGTCGCCGGAGCGACTGTGGGGCGAGCTGCGCCGGATCGCCGGCGATGGGGCGCTGCGCGAGTCGATGGCGGAAAAGGCGCGCGGGCGTGCGCGGCCGGACGCGGCGCGCGAGATCGCGGAACGGATGCTTTCCCTGGTGGCGTGATGGAAGAGCGTGGCACTGGCATGAACGCGGGGGCCCGCGACGAGGCGGGGCTGGACCTGCGCGCACTGGCGCGAACGGGGCCGGTCCACTTCGTCGGGATCTCGGGCGCCGGCGTCTCCGCGCTGGCGGAGCTGGTGCTGCGCAGCGGCGGCCGGGCGACGGGTTGCGACCTGCGCTCCGGCCCGGCAGTGGACGCGCTCCGCGAGCTGGGCGCCGAGATCGTGGAGGGGCACGACCCGTCGCACGTGGCGGACGCGGTCGCCGTGGTGACGACGGCGGCGGTCCCGGCCGACCATCCGGAGCTCGTCGAGGCGCGCGCCCGCGGGATCCCCGTACTGAAGCGGGCGGAGGCGCTGGGCGCGCTGGTCAACCGTGGGACGGTGGTCGCGGTCGCGGGGACGCACGGCAAGACGACGACGACGGCGATGACGACGGCGGTCCTGGCGGAGGCCGGGCTCGACCCGACGGGCTTCGTGGGCGGGCGGGTGCCGGGGTGGGGGAGCGGGCTGCGCGCCGGCTCGGACCGCCTCTTCGTGGTCGAGGCCGACGAGTACGACCGCTCGTTCCTCACTCTGCAGCCGGACGTGGCGATCGTGACGACGATCGAGGCCGATCACCTGGACGTCTACGGCACGCTCGAGGCGGTCGAGGCGGCGTTCCGCGAGTTCGTTGCGCCGGTGCCGGACGATGGCCTGATCGCGGCGTGCGTCGACGATGCGGGCGCGAAGCGGCTCCTGGAGGAGGCGGCGGGGGAGCGAGGGCTGGGCTACGGACTCTCTGCCGACGCCGCGCTTCGGGCGGTCGATGTCGAGGCGCGGGGCCGGGGGAGCCGGTTCATGCTGGTGGAGCGCGGCGAGCCGCTAGGCGAGGTAGTGTTGGGGGTGCCCGGGGCGCACAACGTGAGGAACGCGCTGGCCGCGATCGCGGCGGCGCGGCACCTGGGCGCGGACCTGGCCGCGATCCGGCACGCGCTCGCTGAGTTCCGCGGCGTCGGCCGGCGGTTCGAGGCGCTGGGCGAGGCGGGCGGCGTGCTCTTCGTGGACGACTACGCGCACCACCCGACGGAGATCGAGGCGACGCTGGCCGCGGCGCGGAGCGCGTACCCGGAGCGGCGGCTCGTCGCCGTCTTCCAGCCACACCTGTACTCGAGGACGCGGGACTTCGCGGGGGCGTTCGGCCGGGCGCTGGCGGGTGCGGACGTGGTGTGGGTCGCAGAGGTCTATCCCGCGCGCGAGGCGCCGATCCCGGGCGTGACGGGCGCGCTGGTGGCGGACGCGGCGCGGGCGGCGGGTGCGGAGGACGTGCACTACCACCCGGATGTGGGCACGCTGCGCGAGGCGCTCGCGGCGTCGCTGCGGTCGGGCGACCTGTGCCTGACGCTCGGCGCGGGCGACATCGACGAGACCGGCCGCGTGGTGCGGGAACGTCTGGAAGAGGCCGCGTGATCCGTGCGATCCCGCGCTGGGGCTGGGCGCTCCTTGCCCTTGCGGTCTTCGTCACGCTGGCGGCACAGGCGCCGCTGCTGCTCCGGCGCATGGAGGCGTTCCGGGTGCAGCGGGTCGAGGTGCTCGGGACGCGGTACCTGGCGCCGCACGACGCGCTGGCCGCGAGTGGGATCGCGGACACGTCGAGCGTCTTCGACGACCCGGCGCCGTGGCGCGAGGCGCTGATGCGCCACCCGCTGGTCGCGAGCGCGACGATCGAGCGCAAGCTCCCCGGGACGCTGATCGTGACGATCGTCGAGGTCGAGCCGGTCGCGCTGGTGCGCACGCCCGAGCTACGAGCGGTGGACGGCGCGGGGCGGATGCTCCCGATCGACCCGGCGGGTGCGGTGCTGGACGTGCCGATCGTGGACGCGCCCGTGCGGGTGGCCGAGGATGGCGTCGTCGAAAGCGACACGGTTGCCGCGCTGATCGACGTTGCCGCTCGCCTCGGGCGAGTCGCGCCGGCGCTCGCCGCGCGCGTATCCGAGGTCGGGGCGGGGGAGGGCGGCACGGTCCGGCTCCTCCTGCGCGAGCCGACGAACGCGGAGGTGCTGCTCCCGGCGGCGCTGGATGGCGAGCGCCTCGAGCAGCTCCGCCTGACGATACAGGATCTCGAGCGCCGCCAGGAGATGCGGGGCGTGCGCAGGATCGACGTACGATTCCGAGACCAGGTCGTGGTCTCGCTGAACCCTAGCGCAAGTGGCTGATATGCGAGCCAACCTCTTTGCCGGGCTGGACATCGGGACGACGAAGACGTGTGCGGTCATCGTCGAGGTCGCGGGCGAGCCGCCGCGGCATCCCAAGATCAAGATACTGGGCGTCGGACAGGCCCGGACGGGCGGGATGCGCCGCGAGGTGGTCACCGACATCGAGGAGACGACGGAGTCGGTGCGCGCGGCGATGAAGGAAGCCGAGCTCATGGCCGGCGTCTCGCTCGACCGCGTCTTCGTGGGCGTGGCGGGCGAGCACGTGCACGCGAAGACGTCGACGGGCGTCGTCGCCGTGGGCCGCGAGGAGATCGATGCGGGCGACGTGCGCCGTGTGCACGAGGTCGCGCGCGCGGTCGTCGTCCCGGCCGACCGCGAAGTTCTGCACGTGCTGCCGCAGGAGTACCTGGTCGACCACCGGGCCGGGATCCGCGATCCGGTCGGGATGGTCGGCACGCGCCTCGAGGCGGAGGTCTACATCATCACGAGCTCGGTCACGGCCACGCAGAACCTGCGCAAGGCGGTCGACCGCGCTGGCTACAAGATCGAGGCGCTGGTCCACGAGCCGCTCGCGACGTCGCTCTCGGTGCTCGTCGAGGACGAGAAGGACGTCGGCGTCGCGCTGGTCGACCTGGGCGGCGCCACGACCGAGCTGGCCGTCTTCCGGGACGGCAAGATGCGCCATCTGGCCACGATCCCGTGGGGCGGCGTGACGGTGACGAACGACCTGGCGAAGGGGCTTTCCATCACCTACGCCGAAGCCGAGCGGGCCAAGGAGAAGTTCGGCGTCGCCTCGGCTCAGCTCGTCGACCCGCGGGAGATGGTCGAGGTCCCGGGCCCGGGGCCGGGGAGCCAGCGGCAGGTCCCGCGCGAGCTGATCGCGCACATCATCGAGCAGCGCCTGGACGAGATCCTCGGGCTCGTCGCCCGGGAGATCGAGAGCGCGGGCGAGAAGGGGAACCTCGGCGCCGGCGTCGTGCTGACGGGCGGCGGCGCCTCGCTCGCGGGGACCTCGGAGGTCGCGCAGCACGTCTTCGGCATGCCGGTCCGGATCGGCACTCCCGGCGAGGAGCTGGTCGGGCTGGTCGACTCGGTACGCCGTCCGAAGTTCGCAACCGCCACGGGGCTCGCCATGTACGGCGCGCACCGCGGCATCGAGACAGGGATCAGCACCGGATTCGGTGAGGGCGCCATGAGCCGACTGGTCGCCTGGCTGAAGGAGTTCTTCTAGTCCGTTCCGTTTTCATCCAACCGCCACGGGGGATCACCGGTCGGTCTCCCGGGCCACCCAAAGGAGGGTGACATGATGATCTTCGAATTCGAGGATGCAGCCGTCCAGAATGCGCGCATGAAAGTCGTCGGTGTGGGCGGTGGCGGCGGCAACGCGGTCAACCGCATGATCGACGAGGAGCTGGAGGGCGTCGAGTTCATCAGCGTCAACACGGATGCACAGGCGCTGAAGAGCTCGCGTTCGCAGGTCAAGATCCAGATCGGCAAGAAGCTGACGCGCGGGCTGGGCGCGGGCGCGCGCCCGGAGATCGGCCGGCAGGCGATCGAGGAGAACAAGGACGAGGTCGCGCGGGCGATCGAGGGCTCGGACCTGGTCTTCGTCACCGCCGGTATGGGCGGTGGCACGGGGACGGGCGCGGCGCCGGTCATCGCCGAGATGGCGCGCGAGATGGGCGCGCTCAGCATCGGGATCGTGACGAAGCCGTTCCTCTTCGAGGGGAAGAAGCGGATGCGTCAGGCCGAGCAGGGGCTGGCCGAGCTGAAGCGAGCGGCCGACACGGTCATCGTGGTTCCGAACGAGCGGCTGCTCTCGGTGGTCGGCAAGGGCGTCAGCTTCCGCGACGCGCTGAAGAAGGCCGACGAAGTGCTGCTGCACGCCACGCAGGGGATCAGCGACCTGATCAACGTGACGGGCGAGGTCAACGTGGACTTCGCGGACGTGCGGACGGTCATGCAGAACCGCGGTCCGGCGTTGATGGGCACGGGCTTCGGCCGTGGCGAGAACCGGGCGGTCGAGGCGGCTCAGGAGGCGATTTCGAGCCCACTGCTGGACAACCTGTCGATCTCGGGGGCGGCCGGCGTGCTGATCAACATCACGGGCGGCATGGACCTCACCATTGACGAAGTCACGACGATCGCGTCTATCATCCAGGAGGCGGCGGGAGACGACGCGGAGATCATCTTCGGCGCGGTGCACGACCCGACGCTGGAGGGCGAGGTCCGGGTCACGGCGATCGCGACGGGGCTGGAGGCGGAAGCCGAGCCGCCGGCGCGCGACAACGTGATCCGTGGCAACTTCGCGCCGCGTCCGATGGTCGCTCCGGCCGCGGCCGCTGCTGCCGCAGCCCCTGCGGCGCCGCGGACGCCGGTCATCGCCGAGGCGATGCCGTTCCCGCGTCAGCCGGAGCGCGCGATCATGCGCCAGCAGCTTGCCGACCTGGACATCCCGACGTTCATCCGGCGACAGATGGATTAGGCGGAGCCGAGGGGCCTTCGCCGGAGAGGGGGATCGATGTCGAACCCGTTGCGAGTGACGGTGCTCGTGCTGCTCGCCACGCTCACGTGGGGGATCAGCGCGTTCTGGGAGCCCGGGAGCCGAGTGCCCGGGAGCGAGGCCGCGCCCGTGCTGGGCACGCTCTACGCCGCCCCGGTCGACCGCGTCGAGAAGCATGTGCTCGCCGCGGGCGAGACGCTCGACCGGCTGCTCAGCCGGGCGGAGATCGTGGGCGCGGAGCTGCACGAGCTGGTCCGTGCGCTCCGCGAGTACAAGAACCCGAGGCACCTGCGGCCGGGCGTGGAGGTCACGGTCCGCAAGTGGGCCGATGACGGCCGTGCGCGGGCGGTCGAGCTGCGGATCAACGCGGACAGCACGGTCCACTTCGATCGGTCGGAGACCGGCTGGGCCGGCAGCGTCCGGATCACGCCGACCACGATCGACACGACGTACGCGTCTGGCGTGATCGGCGTGGGCGGCTCGGTCTACCAGGCGATCATGCGCGACGACGCCCTGGAGCTGCCGCCGGCGGAGCGCGAAGCACTCGTCGCCGAGCTGGCGGAGATCTACGCCTACCGGCTCGACTTCTCGCACGACATCCGGCCCGGTGACCGGTACCGGCTGGTGTACGAGCGGGAGGCGCGGCCGGACGGGACGGCGCGCAGACGTCGCATTCTGGTGGCCGAGGTGGTGAACCAGGGGCGCACGTACCCGGCGATCTACTTCAACGCGCACGGCACGCGGGGCGAGTACTACGACAGCGAGGGCCGCTCGCTCCAGACGATGTTCCGGCGCTACCCCGTCGACTACGTGCGGATCACGTCGTCCTTCTCGTGGCGGCGCTATCATCCGGTGCTGGGGCGCTACCGCGCGCATCTCGGCACGGACTTCGGCGCGGCGCCCGGCACGCCGGTCCGGGCGACGGCCGACGGCACCGTCTCCTTCGCCGGCCGCGACGGCGGCTACGGCAACCTGATCAAGATCCGTCACGCGCTCGGCTACGAGACGCGCTACGCGCACCTGCGCGGCTTCGCGCGTGGGATCAGGGCGGGGACGAAGGTGGTGCAGGGGCAGATCATCGGCTACGTCGGCGCGACCGGGCTGGCGACCGGTCCGCACCTGCACTACGAACTGCGGAAGAACGGCCAGGCGCTGAACGCGAGCCGGGTCCAGCTCCCCGGCAAGCCGGGCGTGCCCGACGCGAAGATGGCCGACTTCCGCGCGCTGGTCGAAGAGCGCGTCGCGCTCCTCGAAACGAACCTCCCGGTGGGCCCGCACCTTGCGGGGGCGGAGGGCGAATCGGAACGGACAATGGGCGGAGACCGCTGATTTCATTGCGGATCCCTCCGCCCACACCGGCGTACAAGACGAAGCCTGCCGGCCCGGTGCCGGCAGGCTTCGTTCGCGAAACGGAAGTGGCGGATGGATCTGCTGAGCTGGGCACTCTTCGCGCTGGCGGCGACGGGCACGCTCGCCGTCGTGCATCACCTCTACCGTCGTCGGGAGGCGCCGGGTCATGGGCGCACGCTCCTGCTGATGCTGCGCTGGCTCGCGCTCACGCTCCTCATCCTGCTCCTCTTCGATCCGCACCTGCCGGTGCCGGGCTTCGCCTCGGGCGGCGAGCGCACCCGGGTTCTGGTCGATGCCTCTCTGAGCATGGCGCTGCCCCGCGCGCCAGGTGATACTACGACCCGCTGGCAGGCCGCGGTGCGCGAGGCGGCGCGGGCCGGGAGCGACGAGGTCCTCCTCTTCGGCGACGTCGCCCGATCGGTTCCGAAGGACTCGCTCGCGTCGCTGGAGCCGTCGGCGACGTCTAGCCGGCTGCTCCCGGCGCTCCAGGCGGCGTCCGAGGCCGGGGCCCGGCGCGTGGTCGTGCTGACGGACGGCGGGATCGACGATGCGGCCGAGGTGCGCCGCACGCTCCCCGCGCTCGGCCTCGACGTCGAGATCCGGCGCATCACCGAGGGCGCACTCGGCAACCGGGCTCTCGTCGAGGTCGAGGCGCCGGCGTGGGCGGAGGCGGGCAAGCCGCTCCGCGTCCGCGCTTCCGTCGCGGCCGTGGGAGTCGCGGGCGACACCGTGGACGTCGAGCTCCGGCGCGACGGGCGCGTCCTGGCCACGACGCGCGTCGCCGTTCCGGATTCAGGCCGCCTGGCCGAAGCGCTGCTCGAGTTCGAGCCCGACGCGCCGGAAGCGGGCGGCCTCGTCCGCTACGACGTGGCGATCGCAGGCGACGACGCCGCGCCCGACGACGACGTGCGCAGCGTCTACGTCCACGTGGGCGAGCGGCCGACGGGCGTGGCGCTCGTCTCCTTGCGACCCGACTGGGAGCCGCGCTTCCTCATGCCGGTCCTCGAGGAGGCGCTCGGGCTGCCGGTGCGCGGCTTCCTCCGGGCGGCGCGCGAGCGCTACGTCGAAATGGGCGCCGGCGCCGATGCCGGCCGGCCCGCCGACGAGGCGACCGTGCGGCGCATCGTCCGGGAGGCCGACCTGGTCGTCATCCACGGGATGGGCCCGGGCGCGCCCGTCTGGGCGGCGGAGGCCGTGCGCGAAGCGCGCAGGGCGCTCATCTTCCCGGAGCCCGGCGCCCGCGATGCGGGGGTGCCGATCACGCTCCCGCCCGCGATGCCGGGCGAGTGGTACCCGACCGCCGACCTCCCCGCTTCGCCCGTCGCCGCGCTCCTCGCCGCGATGCCGACCGCGGCGCTGCCGCCGCTCACCGGCGTACGGCCCGTCGCGGCGCTGGACGGCGCGTGGTCGCCGATCACCGCGACGCGCGGCGGACGCGGCACCGGCGCGCCGGTCGTCGTTGCCAGGGAGGCCGATGGCCGACGCTGGGCAGTCGCGACCGCGGAAGGGTTCTGGCGTTGGGCGTTCCGGGGCGGCGAGGCGCGGCAGGCGTACCGTCGGCTCTGGAGCGCGATCGGTGGGTGGCTGATCGAAGGCGATGCCGCCGCGGGCGACTCGGTCGTCCGGCCCGTCCGGATCGCCGCACGGCGTGGTGAGCCGATCGGATGGCTCGTCGGCTCGAGCGACGCCGACTCGGTCGCGCTGCGCATCACGGACGCGGAGGGCGCCGTCGTCATGGACACCGTCGTGAGCGCGCTACGCGGCGATACCGCGTACACGCCGCCCCTCGCGCCCGGGCACTACGCGTACGGTGCACGGGTGTTCACCGGCGATACGGAGGCCGGCGCGGCCGAGGGGCCGATCAGCGTCGAGAGCTATTCGCCGGAGTTCCTGCGGGCCTCCGCAGAGATCGGCGCCTTCGACGCCGAGGACGCGCGCGAGCCGGCGATCCGCAACATCGTGCGCGAAGGCCGCCCGCTGCATACTTTGCCCTGGGTCTACCTGATGATCGTCGGGCTCGTGTGCACGGAGTGGGTGCTGCGCCGGCGGTGGGGGCTCAGGTAGACGAGCGTTACCGGGAATGGGCCCGGAGGCGGGAACGACCCGTTCCGGAGGTGGGACCGGGCGCGTGCCGCTAACCGGCGCGCCGGCGGACGTCGTTGGGTTTAGGGGTAGTCATTTGGGGCCGACGGGCGTCGTCCGGGGATGAGTGGTGGAGACACGATAGGGAATGGCAAGACTTTTCAAGCACAAGTCGGAGCGCAAGTCGCTCTGGCAGCGGATCAAGGACGTGGCGTTCACGGACGTCAACGTCCTCATTCAGGGTGGGGTTGACGAGGGTTCACTTGAGCGGCTGGAGGAGCTGCTGCTGGCGAGCGACTTCGGCGTGCCGGTGACAATGCGGCTGGTCGACCGGGTCGAAGATCTGTCCCGGCAGGGGAAGGCGCGCACGGAGCAGGACTTCCTGGACGCGGTCGAGCGGGAGCTGCTCACGGTCCTGCGCGGCGAGGGGACGGACGCGTCGCTGCGCTTCGCGAGCGGCGAGGGCCCGACGGTCTTCCTCGTGGTCGGCGTGAACGGGGTGGGCAAGACGACGACGATCGGCAAGCTCGCGCATCGTCTGAAGCGGCAGGGGCATCGGGTGCTCCTGGCGGCGGGCGATACGTTCCGCGCGGGCGCGATCGACCAGCTCCGGGTGTGGGCGGAGCGTTCAGGCGCGGAATTCGTGGGGGCGCAGCCGGGTGCGGACCCGGCGGCGGTCGCCTTCGACGCGATCGATGCCGCTCGTGCGCGGGGCGCGGACGTGGTGATCATCGACACGGCCGGGCGTCTGCACACGCAGAGCGACCTGATGGCGGAGCTGGCGAAGGTGCACCGGGTCGTGGGGAAGAAGGTCGAGGGCGCGCCGCACGAGACGTTGCTCGTCCTGGACGCGACGACGGGTCAGAATGCGCTGTCGCAGGTGCGCATCTTCTCGGGGATGCTTCAGCTCACGGGGCTGGTCCTCTCGAAGCTGGACAGCACGGCGAAGGGCGGGATCGTGGTGGCGCTCAAGGAGCAATTCGGGATCCCGGTCAAGCTGGTCGGCACGGGCGAAGGGATCGAGGAGCTGGAGCCGTTCGACGCGGAGCTGTTCGCAAAGGAAGTCCTGACCGCCTGACGGGGCGGACCATCATGACGACGACATCCGCATCGCCGCTGGATCGGCCGGTCCAGTACCTCAAGGGCGTGGGTCCCAAGCGGGCGGAGACGCTCTCGCGCGTGGGCGTCAACACCGCGCGGGACCTGCTCTACCACGTCCCGCGCCGCTACGAGGACGCGAGCACGGTGTCGCGGATCGGCTCGCTCGAGGTCGGGATGGACGCCACGGTGATCGGCGAGGTCACGAGCAAGGGCGTCATCCCGACACGGGTCGGGCTGCGGATCTTCCAGGCGGTGATCCGTGACGGGAGCGGGCTGATCGAGTGCTCGTGGCCGGGCCAGCCGTTCCTGGACCGTGTGATCCGGAAGGGCGACCTCCTCCTCGTGACCGGCCCGGTCAAGTTCTTCCACGGCCGCCAGATCCAGCCGCGGGAGTACGTGATCCTGGGCCGCGCCGGCGAGGACGGCGACGCGGCCGGTAAGGTGCTCCCGATCTACCCCGCCACCGAGGGCCTCTCCCAACGGCTCCTCCGCTCGATCATCGACCAGAACCTGGACGCGCTGCTCCCCGCGCTGGATGAGGAGGAGATCTTCGGGCCGGAGCAGCTCCGCAGGGTGGGCGCCGCGCAGCTCCGCGACGCGATCGAGCTGCTGCACCGCCCGCCGTCGCTACGGGAGGCGGAGAGCGGGCGACGTCGTCTGGCGTACGAGGAGGCGTTCTTCCTCCAGCTCCTGCACGCCCGCGCCCACCACCGCGCGACCGCCGAGCGGAGCGGGATCGCGTTCCGCCGCACGGACGCCCTGATCGGCGCGCTCTTCCGCTCGCTCCCGTTCCAGCTCACCGGCGCACAGACGCGAGTCGTCCGGGAGATCTACGCGGACATGACGTCGCCGCGGCGGATGAACCGCCTGGTCCAGGGCGACGTCGGGTCGGGGAAGACGGTGGTGGCGCTCTTCGCCATGCTCCTCGCGGTCGAGAGCGGGTACCAGGCCGCGCTCATGGCGCCGACCGAGATCCTGGCCGAGCAGCACGCGCGCACGTTGCGCAAGCTGCTGGATGGCCTGCCGGTCGAGGTCGCGCTCCTGACCGGCCGGCTCGGCGCCGCGGAGCGCCGCGCCGCGCTGGAGTCGATCGCGAGCGGCCGGGCCGGGATCGTCGTCGGGACGCACGCGCTGATCCAGGACGCCGTGACGTTCCACCGCCTCGGGCTCGCCGTGATCGACGAGCAGCACCGCTTCGGCGTGCGCCAGCGGCAGGCGCTGGCGGAGATGGCCAGGCGGGGCGGTACGGCGAGCGACGGCGAGGCGGCGCGCGCCGACGGCGGTGCGGGCCGGTCGCGCGGCGACGGCCGGGCCGCGATGCGCGGAGGTGGGCGTCGCGACCCCGACCGAGAAGCTGTCGACGTCGGCCTCGACGCGGCACCCGACGTCCTCGTCATGTCCGCCACCCCCATCCCACGCTCGCTCGCGCTCACCGTCTACGGCGACCTGGACCTCAGCATCCTGGACGAGCTCCCGCCCGGTCGGCAGCGGGTGCGGACGGGCGTGCGCCCGGAGCGCGCCCGCGGCAAGGTCTACGACTTCATCCGCGAGCAGGTCGGCGCCGGGCGGCAGGCCTACATCGTCTACCCCCTCGTCGAGGAGTCCGAGAAGCTGGAGCTGCGCGCCGCGACCGCGGAGTTCGAGCGGCTCCAGAGCGAGGTCTTCCCGGATCTGCGGCTCGGGCTTATCCACGGGCAGATGCCGGGCGACGAGAAGGATGCGACGATGCGCGCCTTCGTCGCCGGCGAGCTCGACATCCTCGTCTCGACCACCGTCATCGAGGTCGGCATCGACGTGCCGAACTCGACGGTCATGGTCATCGAGCACGCCGAGCGCTTCGGCCTCTCCCAGCTCCACCAGCTCCGCGGTCGGGTCGGGCGCGGGGCGGAGGAGAGCTACTGCATACTGATCGCGACCGGCGATGCCGTCGCAGCCGAGCGGCTCCGCATCTTCTCCCGCACCCACGACGGCTTCGAGATCGCCCGCGAGGACCTGCGCATCCGCGGCATGGGCGACTTCTTCGGCGCCCGCCAGCACGGCGTCCCCGCCTTCCGCTACTTCGACCCGCTCCGCGACGAGAAGCTGCTCGCCGCCGCGCGCGAGGAGGCGCGGCGGATCGTCGAGGCGGACCCGGAGCTGGTTGCTCCGGAGAATGCGCGGTTCCGGGCGGTGCTGGAGAAGCGGTATGGGGAGCGGGAGCGGTTGTACGGGGTGGGGTGATAGAGCAGGTTCTGGGTATCAGGAATCAGGTATCAGGAATCAGGTATCAGGTATCAGGGATCAGGGATCAGGTTCGGGTGCGGGACGACGGCTGGATAGAGCGCTAACCCCCTGACACCTGATTCCCAATACCAAAAAGCTAAAGGCGTGCCTCTCCCATGGCGTCCGGTATTGCTCCACCCAGAGATTGCGATCGGCGTCCATGAGCAGGCGCCCGTAGGTGGGCATGAGCTCGGGGATTGGCGCGCACTTCACGGTGTCGTAGCGCGCACCCCAATCGAACAACCGACCGGTCGGGGCGCCCGGTTGTGCGACAAGGGTGAATATTTCACCCCTATCGCACGATCGATTGTGGCGCGCGCGTTCATTGTGCGATAGGGGGGAGCGATTGACCCCAATCGAACAATCGAAGCGCGGAAGGCGTCCGTTGTGCGATTCGGTGCATCCACTGCGCTGTCCGCCCGCCGGCCCGCCCCCACGCCGTCCCGCCAGCCCTGGCCGCCAGGCCGACCTGCGGGCCGCCCGCCATCCTCGGCAGTGCGGGCTCTGGCCACCGAGCCACTGCCCATTCTGCCCGGCACCCGCCTGGCGCGCCCCGGGCGCCGCGGGATTCGCGCGCCGCCGCTCAGTCCGACCGCCCCGGCGGCGCGACCGGCGCGGTAGCCGCGCCCCGCGGCCGCGCCTGCCCCGAACCCTACATCCCCAGCGCCTTCTTCAGCGCCGCCTCACCCCCCACCACCGGCAGCTCGAGCCGCGTTCCTGCCAGATCCACCGTCAACTCCGTGCCCGGACTCGGCCAGAGAGTGAAGTCGCGGTCGCTGGAGAAGATCATGAGGCCGATGCGCTGGCCGGCCGGGATGACCTGGTCGTCGGGCTGGAGGTCGAAGCTCACCTCGTAGAACTGGCCGGGGACGAGCGGCTCGCTCTCGCGGATCGACTCGCGGTTCTGCGGGTCGGCCCAGCCGCGGGTGATCAGGTCGTCCGTGATGTTGCTGCTGCCCTCCCACGGCAGGGCGACGAGCCAGACGGAGAGGTTCGCCGCGGGCTTGCTCGAGGCGAGCCGGATCGTGACGCGCGGCGTGCCCGAGATGTGGACCGCCTCGGTGAGCACCGGCGTCGCATAGAGGAGCCGGTGTCCGGAGCGTTCGGCGGCGGCGAGGTCGGCGCCGGAGAAGGAGACGTCGTCGACGAGCGTCTCGGTCCCCTGTCCCGGCGCGTCGGACGGCACGAGGCCGCCGATGCCGTTCAGCCCGTCGGTCCCGGCGGCGGCCGCACGGAGCTGGAGCGTGACCGGCGCCGCGGCGGGGTTCGGGTAGTCGGGGTACGGCGTGGGCTGGAGTCGGTCGTCGCCCTCGCGGACGATCCAGGCGCGCGGGTCGTTCTCGACGCCGTTCTCGATGCCGTAGAGATAGCGCGTGAACCAGCGGTTCATCATCTCGAGCGGCGGCGGTCCGCCGTGGCCGCCCTGGTGGAAGTAGTACTGCAGCGGCACGCCGCGCTCCTTCAGCGCCTCGCCGACGATCACGCTGTGCTCGGGCTTGACGTTCCAGTCGTTGAAGGCGTGCGCCATGAGGGTGGCGGCGCGGATCCCGTCGATCTGGCGCAGGAAGTCGCGACCGGCCCAGAAGTCGTTGTAGTCGCCGGTGATGCGGTCCATCCCGGCCGCCATCTCGCCGTCGCGGACGGTGGCGTTGCAGTAGGCGCGGCGGTCCGGATCGCCGCTGTTGATGAAGTCGTAGAGGATGTCGATGTCCTCGCCCAGCCACCCGCCGGGGTGTACGATGAGCCCGTTCTGGCGATAGTAGAGGTAGTAGGAGTTGTTGGGCGCGACGGGGATGATCGCCTCGAGCCCCTCGACGCCGGTCGTCGCCGCGGCGACGGCGAGCGTGCCGTTGTAGGAGGTGCCGGTCATCCCGACTTTCCCGGTGCTCCAGTGGGCGACGACCTCCTCGTCGCCATCCGGGGTGGTGAAGCCACGGGCCCTGCCGTTCAGCCAGTCGATGACGGCCTTGGGCGCGAGCGCCTCGGGGTCGCCGCCGACGGTCGGGCAGCCCTGGGAGAGCCCGGTCCCGGGCGCTTCGGAGTGGACGACTGCAAAGCCGCGCGGGACCCAGTCGGCGACGTGCGTGTTCGAGATGAACGGGCGCACGCGGCGTTCGACCGGTGGGGCCTGGGTTCGCGGCGGCGGCGGTGCGCCGAGCTCCTGCCGCACGTCCCAGAAGAACTCGGTCCCCCGCGCCGTCCCGGAGTAGTACGGACTGGACTCGTAGATCACCGGGACCTTGAGGCCTTCGGTCTCGGTCTGGCGCGGCCGGACGACGGAGACGTGGACGCGGTCGCGCTTCCCGTCGCCGTCGATGTCGAACTCGGTCTCCACCCACAACTGCTCGCGGATCCAGGTGCTCGAATCCGCGAACGCGGGTACGATCTGAGCCTGGCCGTCGACGAAAACGGGGCGAGCCCGCTGGGCATCCTGTGCCCGGGCCGAGGGCGCGACGACGTGAAGGAGCGCGAGTGCGCCGACGAGCGCGGTCGTGGCGCGGACGCGGGAGGGGTTGGTTCCGAGTCGCATGCCGATGCTTTCTCCGGTAATATGGATCCGCGATTCGTGCCCGGCCGAGCGGCCTGAGGCGGAGGCAACGTAGCCGGCGGGTGGAAAGCGGGTCAAGGGATGGGTCGCGGAACGGCGGGATTCAGGTTAACATGGCTTCCTGCCGATACTGAAGGCGGATTCGTGTCGCCAGGAACGGCGGTACGACAACGGAGCGGGAGTGCGACGATGGTGCCAGGCGAACGGGAACGCGCCACGCGCGACGTCGCCCCGGTGAAGGGGCGTGGGCGGTGGGCGCCGTTGCCGGTGCGGTCCGGGTCGCGCCGGCGGTCGGCTGTCGCGATCGCGGCCGTGGCCGCGGTCGTCGCAATCTCGGCCGCGACTCCCGCGGAGGCCCGGCAGGGGAACCCGCCGCCTGGCGAGCGGCGGCCATCGCTCGACCGCCACGCCCAACGCCGGGCCGCGCTGGAGCGCCAGCGCACCGGTGAGGCGACGCCGACGGGAGTGGAAGGCGACGTGTGGCCGGGCACGGGCTACGGCGCCTTGCCATGGCAGTGGCCTGGGGCGCAGTGGGGGTGGCCCGGCGCGGCGCAGGGGTGGTCCGGCGCATGGTGGGGGGGGCCCGGCGCGCCATGGGGTTGGCCTTACGGCGGCACGCCCTGGGGATGGCCGAACGGCGATGCCGATCAGGGCATCCCCGGCTGGCCAGGCTTCGTGGGGCCGCCTGGGCCCGGCTGGTGGCGCGGCGACGCGTTCCGGGGCGGGGTCGCCTGGTGGCGGTTCCGTCCTGGGGCCGCCTGGCGATTCGGCGGTGCATACTCCGGCATCTTTGCTTGGCCATACGGTGCCGGCAGCCGATTCGGCATTGGCGCCTTCCCGTGGAGGTACGGCATCGAAGCCTTCGCGCTGCGCGGTTTCTGGTGTTACGCGTCGCCGGGTGGGCGGGGGCGGGCGCCCGGTGGCCGGGATCGCGGGCCGGCCTATTGGGGGTGCGGCCCTTCGGTCTTTCCGTACGTGGCGCCGGGGCAGCGTCTGGAGACGCCGTACAATTTGCCGTGGGGGTGGCCGTACGTGCCGCGCCACCGTTTCGAAGGCCGCTTTTCGGAGGGGGCGGGCGGCGTGCCCACCCGGCGTGACGGCGGCCTGCCGTCCTACTCTGCCGGGGTGCCGACGCCGACGTGGCCTGGTGCGGCCGCGGCGTACGCAACGGCCCCGGGCGGGGCGGATTGCGCGTTCGTCGTGATCGAGGTCACGCACGGTGGCGCGTTCCGCGGCTGGATCCAACCGAGCCGGTTCGGCGCGGAGGAGCCGCGCGAGGTCGAGCTCGCCATCGATGCCCTCTTCTCCCGGGGCCTGCCTCTCGTGCTCATGGCGCCGGACGGTTATGCTGTCCGCGTGCCGGCGGGTCTGCCAATCGAAAGTATACGGGTAGCGCCTTGCAACACGACACGATGACCTCGGGCGACGGATACCATGAATTGTACGAGGCGTCGCCGGCGGCGATCCTTACCGTGGACCGGGCGGGGCACATCGTGGATTGCAACCGCGCGGCGTGTATCCGCCTCGCGCGGGCGCGGGGCGAGCTCCTCGGCGGCCCCGTTCTCCGCTGGATCTCGCCGCTAGACCGGGCGCGGAGCAAGACGTACTTCCTCCAGGCGTTCCGGGGCGGGGTCGTCGAGTGGAAGGCGCGATTCCGGCGCGGCGACGGGTTCAGCCCGGTCATGGAGTTGCGCGCCTGTGCCTTCGGCGGGAGTGAAGCCGGCGCACCGAAGCAACTCCACGTCTTCCTGTCCGAGCTCGCAGAGAGCCGCTTCCCGTATCGAGCCGCGGGGCATCTCCAGACCGCGCTCGAGATCTTTCCCGACCAGTTCGTGCTGCTCCTCGACGGCGACGGCTGCATCCGCTACTCGGCCGGTCTGGAGCGCACGCTCTGGTACGGCGAGGAAGAGTGCATGGGACGCGACTCGTCGTTCCTCTTCGCCAACGGACCGACGGGCCGGGACCTGCTGAGCGTTCTCAGGCGGGAAACGGCGGCGGGCCGCCGTTGGGAGGGCGAGCCCTGGCTGGTCCGGAAGGACGGCTCTCGCTTCCCGGCCCGCATGGTCGCGGTGCCGTACTCCGATCCGCGAGACGATCGGCCGATCGGCACGCTCCTGGTCGGTCGCGACGTCAGCGACGAGCACGCCGCCGCCGACCGCCTGGCCAAGGCCGAGCGCCTGGCGCACATCGGCGAGGTCGTGGCGAGCATCGCGTACGAGCTGGAGACACCGGCGCGTCGCATCGCGGAGCTCGTTGCGGAAACGCGGAAGCATGACGGCTCGACCGGGGACGACGCGCCGGCTGCGGACCTCGAGCGCGAGTCGGAGAAAGTCGCCCGGCTCGCGCATTCGCTTTACGCCTTCGCGCTGGACACGCGGGCGGAAAGCACGCATGCCGACACGCTCGCGCTCATCGACGAGGCGATCACCGACGAGGCGGCGCTCTGCGAGGAGACCGGCGTCCGGATCGAGCGCGCCCTGCCGGCCGACCTGCCGGAGACGTTCGTCGCGCCCGATCACTTCCGAACCCTCCTGCGCCACCTCCTGGAGAACGCACGGGAGGCTGCACAACACGCCAGGCACGGCCAGGTCCGCGTGCGCGGCGAGGCGACGCCGTCCGCGATCGAGATCCACATCTCGGACAACGGACCCGGCGTCCGGGAGGAGTGGCGGGAGAGGATTTTCGAGCCGTTCTTCACGACGAAGAACGGACGGCTCGGGCTCGGGCTCGCCATCGCGCGCGGGATCGTTGCCGCGTACGGTGGCCGCATCTGGGCCGATCACGACGAACATACGGGTGGCGCGAAGATCTCGGTCGCACTTCCGGTCGAGCCGCCGAGCTACACCGCTGCGTTTCGCCCCCACTCCCTCGCCGTGCGCCGCCCCCGCTCGATCCTCGTCGTCGACGACGACGAGGGGCTCAGGAAGGCGATTTGCACGTTCCTCGAAAAGCTGGGCTACTCCGTCACCGAGGCGTGGAGCGGGCGCAGCGCGCTCGCCCGCATCACCTCGGGTGTATACCCCGAGCTCGTGATCACCGACCTCAAGATGAAGGATGGGACGGGCTACTGGTTCCTCAGGGAGCTGGCCCGGGACTTTCCGCGTATACTCCGCCGCACCGTCATCCTGACCGGCGATCCCTCGCACGCCGCCGTGGATCGGATCCAACGGGAGACGGATTGCCCCGTGATCAGGAAACCGTTCGATTTCCAGGTGTTGCTAGATCGTTTGTACGAGGTTGCATCTCGAGATTGAGTCGCAAGGCACCGCGAAGGAAGCGCCAGGGAATCCCCAGAGAACAACTGAATATAGATTGTCATCTCGCACTCGGCCGGGCGGCCCGCTTTGGAGCAGGCCGGTCGGGCGGGTCGAGGGGGTCTAGGCGTCCGCGCGGCGAGACAGGTCGACCGGGTGGCGCAGACCGAACTCGGTGTCGGTGAGGATGACCTGCTTCGCGCGCCCGGTGCGCATGTCGATCGCGACCGGACCCTGGAGGTTGAGGGTGCAGGGCCGATCGGGGGTGCGAGGGAGGGTGACGATCGCGAGGACCGCGAGGTCCGAGGCGGCCGTGGTCCCGAGCTCGGCGACCTCGGCGTCGTGCAGCTCGACGACGTAGTCGCGGACGAAGACGAAGGGATCGGCAAGGAGGAAGGCGAGCGCCTCGTCCTCGTTCGACTGGAGCCAGTAGAGCCCTTCGTGGTCGGTTGCGCGGAGGGTGAACTGCCGGTGCTCCGGGAAGCCGAAGAGCCCATTGCGGAAGTGGACGAGCCGCTTGAATGGCCGGGGCTCGGACTGGGCGCCGACAGTCGGCGCATCGATAGGGTCGGTGGCCTTCAACGCAGTCGCCGTAGCGTTCATCATCTCAGGTAATCCGTGAGCGAAGTCTGAAGAATCCGAGCGTTCGCGGCCAGGGCGGCCTGATAAGCGGTCTGCTGATGGATCAGCCGGGTCAGCGCTTCCTCCAGCTCGACGTCGGAAAGGTCGGAGCGGAAGGTCTTGAGCTGGACGTCCCACGCCTCGAGGTTGGCCTCGGCCATGTCGAGCGCGTTCTGGCGCGCGCCGACCTCGGCAATGAGGTCCTGGACCGCGCCGAAGGCGCGATCGACCGAGGCGATCGAGGCGGAGACGGCGTCTTGATCGTTGGCGCCGAGCGCATCGGCGAGCTCGCGGAGCGAAGCGAAGACCTCGCTGTCGATGAAGACCGTTCCGCCGTCGTGCTGGGTGGCGATGAGATGGCCGCTCGCGATCTCGACCTGCCGGCCGCCGGCGTCGCGGGGCGGGAAGTCGGGATCGAACGCGCCGTCGGCATCGAACGGCCGGCGGTCGTCGAACGCACCGCCGAAGAGATAGCTGCCGTTGACGCGGGTATTGCCGAGCTGGATCGCTTCGGCGAGCAACTGTTCGACCTCGGCCTTCGCCGCGGCGCGGGTGTCTGCGTTCGCCGTGCCGGTCGCATTCGCGATGGCGAGCTCCCTGGCGCGGGTGAGGAGGTCGGTCAGGCTGCCGAGCACGCTCTCCTCGGCGGAGAGCCGGGTCCGCGCCGTGCCGATGTTGCGCCGGTACTGTTCGATGGCGCGGAGCTGACTGTCGGTGCGCACGACGGTGCCGGCGGCGACCGGGTCGTCGGACGGCCGGTGGATGCGCGAGCCGGAGACCACCTGCTTTTGCGCTTCGTGGATCGAGCGCAGCGTGGCCTGATAGTTGGTCAGCGTCTGGCGTTGCAGCAGACTGTTGGTGATCCTCGACATCGCCGCGGCGGTTCTGGTTCGGGGGCTGGCAGGGCCGACTTTGCCGGGCCGCTGACAGCAGTATCGTCACCAGGTTCACATAAGTTGAATACGGCCCCGGAATGCCCGCGCCGGGCGGGAGCGCGGAGCCGGCCGTGGATGGGCCACCGTCGTTGTGGTTGGCATTTCTTTTCCCCGGAGAACGATGGCAACGATCCTTTGCGTCGACGATGAACCCCCCGTCGTCCAGGTATTGAAGACGCTTCTGCAGCGTTCAGGTCACCAGGCGGTGGGCGTGCACAACGTGGAGGCGGCGTTCAACGTGCTTTCGCGCGGCGGTGTCGACCTGATCATTTCCGATTACCGAATGCCGGACGCGACGGGGCTCGAGTTCCTCGCGCGGCTCGCGCAGGAGGGGTATGACACGCCGCTGGTCATGCTGACCGGGTACGCGAGCATCGAGCACGCGGTCGCCTCGATCAAGGCGGGCGCCGTCGACTACCTCACGAAGCCCGTGCGCGCCGAGCAGCTCGAGCTGGTGGTCGACCAGGCGCTGGAGTTCAGTCGGCTGCGCCGTGAGAACGCCGCGCTGCGCGACGAGGTCAACCAGCTCCGGACCGAGCGCGAGCTGATCGGCGAGAGTCCCGTGTTCAAAAGGACGCTCGAGACGATCGCGATGGTCGCGCGCACGCGGGCTACGGTACTCCTGCAGGGCGAGTCCGGGACCGGGAAGGAGCTCCTCGCACGCGCGATCCACAACGAGAGCGAGCGGCGCGACGGACCGTTCATCTCCGTCAACTGCGCCGCCATGCCGGAGCAGCTCGTCGAGAGCATCCTCTTCGGCCACGAGAAGGGCGCCTTCACGGGCGCGATCCGGCAGGTCAAGGGTGCCTTCGAGCGGGCGCACCGGGGCACGCTCCTGCTCGACGAGGTCTCGGAGATGCGCCTCGACCTCCAGGCCAAGCTGCTCCGCGTGCTGCAGGAGCAGGAGTTCGAGCGCGTGGGCGGCACGACGCCCGTGCGCGTCGACGTCCGCATCGTCGCCACGACCAACCGCGACCTCGCGGCCGAGGTCCAGGCCGGAAACTTCCGCGAGGACCTCTTCTACCGCCTCAGCGTCGTGCCGGTCTCCGTCCCGCCGCTCCGCGAGCGCGCAGACGACATCCCGCTCCTCGCCCACCGCTTCGCACAGCGCGTCGCCCGCGAGATCGGCAAGGAGTTCCACGGACTCTCGCCGGAGACCATCGAGATGCTCCGCGGCTATTCCTGGCCCGGCAACGTGCGCGAGCTCGCGCACACCATCGAGCGCGCCGTGATCCTGGCGCCCGAGCCGGTCCTCAAACCGTCGGCGTTCGACAGGGAACGCTTCGGACTGACCCCTGTCGGGCCCTCGCCGAACGGCACGGCGCAGCACCCCACCGGCGCGGCCGCCCAGGGCCACGCGGACGGGCTCGTCGTCCTCGACACCCTCAACCTCGCCGAGGCCGAGAAGGTCCTCATCGAGCGCGCGCTCGAAGCGACCGACCAGAACCGCACGCGCGCAGCCGAGCTGCTCGGCATCAGCGTGCGCACCCTTCGCAACAAGCTCAACGTCAAGTCGACCGATTGAGCCCGCCCCTGGCAAGGGCGGCAAAGGCGTCCGCCTCCGGCCGGCAGATTGTGCCGCCCTTGCCGGCCGGAGGCGTGCCCATCCTTGCCGGTTTCGTCCCGCCTGTGCGCCGACCGCGCGTTGTTTCATGAAATCGAAGTAACGTCCCAACAACAACTTACAAGGCCATCTCGCCTCCGTCGCCACGCCCGGAAGGACCGTGCCGGCGATTGGAATGGAGCTTGCCTTTCCACCGCGGCGGAATTCACGCACCCAGTCGCGGAGGCGATGACGCCATGCTCCACGGGTTGATCGGCAAGTCGACGAGCGTCGACACGCTGAAAGGCGGCCTGGACGCATCCATGAGGCGGACCGAGGCGATCGCGCATCGGGTGGCGAACGCGGCGACGCCGGGGATGGAGGGGATGGAAGGGTTCGCGCGCGTGCTGGACGACGTGACCGGTGAGTCGACGGGCGTGGACCTGGAGGCGGAGATGGTCTCGTTGGCGGACGAGCAGATCCGCTACGACGCGATGTCGCGCCTGCTCCAGCGGGTCTACGAACAGGTCCGCATGAGCGTGAGGGGAGGCTGATCGTGCCGATCCAGGGGACCGGGTTCGGCTCGATGCTGCGGCCGCTGTTCCGCGGGCTGGCGATCTCGGCGAGCGGGCTATCGGCGCAGCGTCAGCGGATCGAGGTGATCGCGCACAACGTGGCCAACGCGGAGACGACGCGGACCGCCGAAGGCGGCGCGTATCGCCGCAAGGTCGTCCAGCTCGAGGCGGAGCCGTTCGGGCTCGAAGGCACGGCGGCGGGCGCGGGCGGGGCGATCTGGCCGGGGTCGGGTGCCGCGGTGCCCGGCGTATTCGCGCCCGGGATCGATCCGGTCCGCGTGCCCGAGGTCCAGGCGCCGCGCGTGCCGGTGCCGGGTGCGGCGGAGTGGCCGGAGGTGGCGGGGGGCGTTCGTATCGCAGGCGTCGCGGAGGACGCGTCGGAGGGTCCGCTGGTCTACGACCCCGGGCACCCGGACGCGGATGAGACCGGCTACGTCCGGTACCCGAACGTCCGGATCACGGACGAGATGATCGACCTGCTGGAAGCCCGCCGGATCTACGAGGCGAACGCGACGGTGTTCCAGGCGGTCAAGGCGATGTTGAAGCGGGCGATCGACATCTGAGGAGTGGGACGAGATGAGCGTGAACGGAGTCGCGACGGGCGCGGGAGGGATCGGTTACGGGTTTGACCGTGCCGCGCGCGGGGCAACGGAGCCCGCGGTCCGGGGCCCGGGCGTCGTCGACGGGAGCGGTGCCGCGCGGCGTGCGGACCGCCCGGGCGTTTCGGGTGCGCTCTCCGACGCGCCGCCGCCGGGCACGGACCCGGAGCTCTGGAGCGTGCTGACCACGGAAGAGCGTGCGTACTACGCGAAGGCGCAGTCGATGGGGCCGCTCACGTACCGGCCCGGCACGGCGTCGAGCCCCACGGCGCCGCCGGTCCGTGGCGGCCGCCTCGACGTGAGGGTTTGAGCCATGCCGACGTCGATCGGAGGAATTGGCGCCCAGGGGATCGGCGGGGTCGGCGACCGTCGCGGGATCCCGGTCGGTGGACTCGCCCGCGCGGGCGGCGGCGAGTCGTTCGCAGACACGCTGAAGCGCGCGCTGGGCGATGTGCAGCAGCTCCAGGACGATGCGCGCGACGCGATCGCCCGCTTCGTCCGCGGCGAGCCCGTCGACCTGCACGCGGTCATGGCCGCGACGGAGGAGGCGGGGATCGCGCTCGAGCTGCTGATCGAGATTCGCAACAAGCTGACCGAGGCGTACCGCACGGTCGTGTCGATGCAGGCGTGAGCGGAGAACGTTAGTCGATTATGCCACCCATCGTACAGGACTTCATCGACCGGTTCGGCCGGGGCCGTGCCCTGGCGCTGGTGCTGGTGGGGGTCGGATCGCTCGTGGCGATCTGGGCGTTCGCCCATTGGGCGACGGCGCCGACGTGGGTGCCGCTCTACAGCGGGCTCTCGCTCGACGTGGTCGGCGATGTCACGTCTCGCCTCGACGAGGCCGGGATCGAGTACCGGCTGGAGCGGGGCGGCGCGGAGCTGCACGTGGTGGAGGGCGACGTGGCCCGTGCCCGCGTGCTCCTGGCGCAGGCCGGCCTGCCGGCGCGGTCGCGCCCCGGCTTCGAGCTCTTCGACCAGCCGGCGTGGGGGATGACGGACTTCACGCAGCGGGTCAACTACCGCCGTGCGATCGAGGGCGAGCTGGAGCGGACGATCGCGCAAATGCGGGGAGTCGAGGCCGCCCAGGTCCACCTGGCGATGGGCGAGGGGCGGGTGTTCAGGCGCGCGGAGCGGCCGACCGAAGCCTCGGTCTTCCTCAAGCTGCGCGCGGGCGTCGAGGCGTCGGCCGAGATGGTCGAAGCGATCCGCTTCCTGGTGGCGAGCAGCGTGGAGGGGCTCCAGAGCGAGAACGTCACGGTGCTCAATGACCGGGGCCGGCTCCTCTCGGTGGCGGCGGAAGGCGCATCGACCGATCTGCTGACCAAGCGGCAGCTCGAGTACCAGCGCGAGATCGAGAGCCGCCTCGAGCAGAAGGCGATCGACCTGGTCTCACAGGTGGTCGGCGCCGGGAACGTGGAGGTCCGCGTCGCGGCGTCGGTCAACTTCGACCGGGTCGAGCGGACGACCCAGTCGGTCGACCCCCAGGAGCAGGTCGTGCTCCAGGAGCAGCGCTCGGAGATCGTGCCGGGGCCGAACACGCAGGGCGCGGGCTCGACCGTGGCGAACACGACGTACGACGTGACGCGGCAGGTCGAGACCTACGCCGGCGGCGTGGGCGTGATCGACCGCCTCACCGTCGCGGTCCTCGTCAACGATCGCCTCGTGGTGGACGGCGACAGCGCGCGGATGGTCCCGCGCACCGAGGAGGAGCTCCGGCAGGTCGAGGCGCTGGTGCGGAACGCGGTCGGGTTCAGGCCCGAGCGCGGCGACGAGATCACGGTGGTCGGCGCGGCGTTCGATCAGCGAGGTCTCCTCACGCTCGCGCGTGACGACGGGCCGGGGATCATCGGATTCCTGCGCACGTTCCAGCGTCCGCTGGTCGGGCTCGTGGCGGTCGTGCTCGTCTTCATCATCGCGATGCGCGTGATCCGCTCCCTGCCGCGTGTGGTCGAGCCGCTGGGTGAGCCGATCCCGGCCATGGCCGGCGGCGCCCCGCCCCTCGAGGACGGTGAGGACGATCTCAAACTGCCGCCGCATCCGGCGGTCGAGGAAGCATACATCGAAGGGCGAGAGCAGGTGAGCGCCCTCTTGCAGAAGCGGCCCGAGAACGCCGCGCGCGTGCTCCGCGCATGGCTGAGGGAGTGACGGAAGTGCCATGGCGAACACTGCGGTCCAGTTGAAAAAGCGTACGGCCAACGATCTGACGGGCCGTCAGAAGGCGGCGGTGCTGCTGATGGCGCTCGGGCCGGAGGCATCGAAGCCGATCACGCAGGCGCTGACTCCGGAGGAGGTCGAGGAGATCACGCTGGAGATCGCCCGGATGGAGACCGTGCCTCCGGACGTGGTCGAGGCGGTGCTCGACGAGTGGCGCCGGACGGAAGAGGCCGCGTACTCGCTCGCGCAGGGCGGCGTCGAGTACGCGAAGCAGATCCTCGAGCAGACGTTCGGGCCGCAACGCGCGGCGGTCATCCTCAAGCGGATCGAGAGCCAGCTCCGTGAATCGGCGGGGTTCCGCGTGCTCCGCAACGCGGACCCGCACCAGTTGACGACCGTGCTGCGCAACGAGCACCCCCAGACCATTTCGTTGATCCTGGCCCACCTCGAGCCCGCGCTCGTGGCGGACGTGCTCAAGCAGCTCGACCCCAAGCTGGGCGCTGCGGTGCTGTACCGCATGGCGCGGATGGACAAGGTGCTGCCGGACGTGTTGCAGGCGGTCGAGCGCTCGCTCGGCAGCGACGCGACGGTCTCCCTCGCCCAGGACGTGACGAAGGCGGGCGGCCCGGCCGCGGTCGCGGCGGTGCTGAACCACGTCGTCGGCGTCCTCGAGAAGGACCTGCTCGATGGGCTCGAACAGCAGGACCCCGAGCTCTGCGAGGAGATCAAGAGCCTGATGTTCGTCTTCGAGGACATTGTCCGTCTGGACGACAAGGCGCTCCAGCGGGCGCTCCAGACGATCGATTCGCGCGAGCTCGCGCTGGCGCTCAAGGCGGCGAGCGACGAGGTGAAGTCGCGGATCCACGGCGTCATGTCGCAGCGGGCGATCAACGCGCTCCAGGAGGAGATGGAGCTTCTGGGCCCGGTGCGGCTGCGTGACGTCGAGGAGGCGCAGGCCGCGATCGTGAAGTCCATCCGCATGCTGGAGGAGAGCGGTGAGATCGTCATCGGCGGGGCGGCAGATGAGTACGTCATCTGAGCGTCCGGGCGTGCTCCCCGAGGAGCAGGGTGGCGGGCTGGTGCCATCGGAGTGGCTGCTTCCCGACGCGCGCGAGCCCGAGCCGCCGCCCGTCGACGTGGAGGCTCTGCGGCGCGAGGCCGAGCAGGCGTACGATCGCGGCTACGCCGAAGGGTTCGCCGCCGGCGTCGAGGAGGGGCGCAGGCACGAATCGAAGCGGATCGCACAAGCGGTCGCGGTCGCCGAATCGGTTGCCGAGGCGGTGCGCGCCTCCGAGCAGCGCTGGCTCGGCGCGCTCGAGGAGAATGTGTGCGCCCTGGCGATCGCCGTCGCGCGGCACGTGGTCGGCCGCGAGCTGCGCTCGGACGCCCAGACGATCGCCGAGCTGGTCCGGCGCGCGATCGCGGATTTCCCGGTCGACGAGCCGCTTCGCGTGCGGATCAACCCGCAGGACCTCTCGACGCTCTCGGCCGTCTCGCCCGTGGACGGCGAGCCGGTCGCCGTCGCTCGCGGGCGCGACCTGCGCTGGGTCGCCGACCCCGAGATCGGGCCGGGCGGCTTCGTCGTGGAAGGGCGCGAGCGGATCGTCGACGGTAGGATCGACCTCGCCCTCGAGCGCATCTACAGGAGCCTGATCCATGCTTGAGGTGCTGCTCCCGCGCATCGACCGGACGCCTCGCTTCGCGACCTACGGCCGCACGACGCGCGTCATCGGCCTCGTCATCGAGGCGACGGGGCTGGACCCCGCCCTCGGCGAGCTGTGCCGCATCTCGAGCCTGTCCGGGAAGCACTCCGTCCTGGCGGAAGTGGTCGGCTTCCACGAGCGCGGGATCATGCTCATGCCGCTCGGCGGCGTCGACGGCGTACACCCCGGCAGCGCGGTCGAGCCGCTCGGCCGCTCGCTCGGCGTCGACGTCGGCCCCGGCATGCTCGGCCGCGTCCTGAACGGACTCGGCCAGCCGATCGACGGGAAGGGGAGCATCGGCCCGACGCAGCGCGTGCCGCTCGTCGCCGCGCCGCTCAACCCCCTGGCCCGCAGCACGATCGACCGGCCGTTCGAGACCGGCGTGCGCGCGATCGATGGCATGATCTCCCTCGGCCGCGGCCAGCGCGTCGGGATCTTCGCCGGGAGCGGCGTCGGCAAGAGCACGCTGCTCGGGATGATCGCGCGCCGCGCGGCGGCCGACGTCAACGTGATCGCGCTCCTGGGCGAGCGCGGCCGCGAGGTGCGCGACTTCATCGAAGAGTCGCTCGGCCCGGAGGGTCTGGAGCGCTCGATCGTGATCGTCGCGACGGGCGATGAGTCCGCGCTCGTGCGTGCCCGCGGCGCCCTCGTCGCCACTGCGGTCGCCGAGTACTTCCGCGACCAGGGCAAGCAGGTCCTGCTCATGGTCGACTCGGTGACCCGCGTGGCCATGGCATGGCGCGAGATCGGGCTCGCCGTCGGCGAGCCGCCCACGACCAGGGGGTACCCGCCCTCCGTCTTCGCCTCGTTGCCGCGCCTCCTCGAGCGCGCAGGCAACGCTTCCACGGGCGGGATCACGGGGATCTACACGGTCCTGGTCGAAGGCGACGACTTCAACGAGCCGGTCGCGGACGCGGTTCGCGGGATCCTGGACGGCCACATCGTCCTGAGCCGCCGGATGGCGACGGCGGGCCACTTCCCGGCGATCGACGTGCTGGAGAGCGTGAGCCGCCTGCGCGACCGCGTGATCGACAAGGAGCACCGCAGCGCGGCGAACCGGGTGCAGCAGCTCCTGGCGGCGTACCGGGAGAAGGAGGACCTGATCGCCGTCGGCGCGTACCAGCCGGGGAGCGACCGGGAGGTGGACGCGGCGATCGCATCGCGCGAGGCGATCCTCTCGTTCCTCCAGCAGCGGCCGGACGAGCAATCGAGCTTCGGTGAGAGTCGCGACCGCCTGGTGTCCCTTGCCGCCGCGGCCGCGGCCGACTGATGCGGGGAAGACGATGAAAAAGCCCACGTTCAAACTCCAGAAGGTGCTCGACCTGCGCCTGTGGCGTGAACAGGAGTCCGCACAACGCCTGGGCGAGGCGCAGCGGCAGATGGCGGAGGCGGAGCAAGCGGCCGACGCGCTGCGCGAGGTCCGCAAGAGCGGACTCGAGCAGTTCAGGCGCGCCCACGCGGTCGGCGGCCCCGTCGGCCAGCTCCAGAACCTGAGCTACGTGCTCGGTCGGCTGGATGCACGGATCGCCGAGGCCGACGCGCGTCGCCTCGAGGCTGAGCAGCGGGTGAATGCGACGCGGTCGGAGTACGCGATGGCGCTTCAAGAGAGGCGCGTGCTCGAGCGGCTGCGCGACCGGCACATGGAGCAGGCCCGTGCCGTGATCGCGCACGCCGAGGGGCTCGCTATGGACGACCTGGCCGTCACGCGACATGCGAGGCGTGCGGCCGACGCTGATCCGGAGGAATGAGGCGTGGTGACGAGGATCCTGGTTTTCGTGTCCGTCGGCTTCACGCTGGGCGTGACCCTCGGCTCCGCCGTGAGGGTCATGACGACGCCGGACCCGATCGTGGTGGAGGAGCCGGACGAAGCGGGCGCAACTTCGGGGCCGGAGGCACAGCCGTCCGGGGATACGACGACTTCGACGCCGTCCGGCGGCGCGCCGCCGGCGCAGATGTCGGTCGGCGACGGAGCGTCGCACACAGGCGGGCTGGCGGACGGGGCGCCCGCCGAGCCGAGGCGGCCGGCGCCCGTGCTGACCCAGGTTGCACCGGCCACCGCCACCCGACCCGGCGGGGAAGACGCGTCCGAACCAGATGGCTCGGCACGGCTCGGCAAGATCTTCGCCGCCATGGATGCCCGGGACGCCGCCCGCGTCCTGGAGATGCTCGATGACCACGAGGTCCGCTCGATCCTGTCCCACATGACCGACAGGCACGCGGCAGCGATCCTCGGACACTTCGATCCCGCGCGCGCCGCGACGCTGAGCCGCGTGGTGCTGGGAGCCCCGGCGCGATGATGGAGGTCGCGATGTTCCTCGGAGGCGATTCGGCCGTGAGCCGCACCGAGTCCGTCGGCTCGCCCAGCGGGCGCGCCCGGCGCGGACAGGGGGCGGACGCGGCTGAGCACGACGCCGCGACCTTCGCCGCCGCGCTCATGTCGGCGCAGATGCGCACGGAGCCCGCGCCGGACGTGCTCCGGATCGACGCCTCGCTCGAGCGCCTGGACCCGCAGTTCCGTGCGCGGCTCGAGCGGGTCATGGAGCGGATGCGGGACGAGTACGGCCACGAGGTGCGGCTCGTGGAAGGGTTCCGTGACGGCGCGCGGCAGGACTACCTCTACGCCCAGGGGCGCACCCGGCCGGGGCCGATCGTGACGTGGACGCGCGATTCCGCTCACGAACGCGGCCTGGCCGCCGACCTCCTCGTCGACGGCCGCTACGACAACCCGGAAGGGTACGCGCGGCTCGCGCAGGTCGCCCGCGAGGAGGGGCTCCGCACCCTCGGACCGATGGACGCGGGACACGTCGAGCTGGCCGACAAGCCGACCTCGCCACAGGCAGCGACTGCGGCACGGACTGCGACCGACGCCGCGACGGCCCGCGCTGCGCTCCAGCCGATGCCTCCGCCCACGGCCCAGCCGACGGGCACGATCGCCCGGCCGGCGGCGCCGGCGGAGGTCGCGGCCGTCGCACCGGTCGCGGTCCCGGCGGCGGCATCCGTGGCGCGGGTCGCCACGGTGGCCCGGACCGCTCCGGCGTCTTTCGCCGGACTGCACTCGAACCAGGCGCAGGGCACACGCTCCGTCGCCGGCCAGGGCGCTGCGGTGGGCATCCCGGTCGCACCGAATGCCGCGGGCGAATCGGTGGGGAGCGCCATGCCGGGCCTGAACGACGCGGCGGAGCGGGTTGACGTCGCCTCGAATGCCGACCGCTCCGGCCGGCCGGGCGATATTCCGACGGCCTCATTGGCGGTCGAGGCCGCGACAGTCGCACGGGCGTCCGCGCCCCGGCGCGGCGCATCCGACGACGCGGCCGACTCCGGCACTCGAGACGCGCCGGACGCACTCGGCTTCGATCCGGCCACTTCCCGCACGGCCGACGCCCCGGCCGGCGACGTAGCGAGTGGCCCGTCGAGCACGGCCACGGCCTCCGGCGTCGCACAGGGCGCCGCGAGCACGGCCGCAGCCGGCGCGGGCGCGATCGAGCGCGCGGAGCAGATCCTGGAGCTCCAGGAAGCCGCAGCGGCGGCGCCGCGTTCACGCGTCGTCGTGCGCGTCGAGGATGGGGACGGCGGGGTCGGGCGCGTGCGGGTCGATCTGCGCGGCGCATCGGTCGATGCCGAGATCGCGGTTCCGGACCGGGAGCTCGCCGCCCGTCTCGATTCGCAGATGGATGCGCTGGACCGCGCGCTCCGGCGGGAGGGGCTGATGCCGGAAGCGCTGCGCGCCCACGCGGCGCCGGCGGCGGAGCACGGCGATGTCGCACGATTCTCCGCGCCCGGCGCTGCGATCGCGCAGGAGGCGACGCCCGGCGCCGCAGCGGACGCCGCGACCGACCGCGACCACCGCCGCGGCCATGATGACCCGACCCGCGATGCGCCCCGGCGCGACGGCGAGGAGCGACGGCATTCACCGAGAGAGGACCGCCACGAGAGGGGGCGCCCATGGTGACCACACCCGTGACCACGTCCGCGCCGGCGGCGCACGCCGCGCTCGCGACGGCGGGCGGCCAGCTCGGCAAGCAGGAGTTCCTGGAGCTCCTGGTCGCCCAGCTCCGCCATCAGGACCCGCTCAACCCCATGCAGCCGCAGGACATGGCGGCGCAGCTCGCGCAGTTCAGCAGCGTCGAGCAGCTCATCACGCTGAACGACCAGATGGCCGTCCAGATCGCCTTCGGTGAGGCGGTCGTCCACGGCCTCGCCAGCGGCACGGCGATCGGCGTCCTCGGCAGGAACGTCCTCGCCCGGTCCGACCGGGTCGAGATCGGCAAGGGCGGAAGCGACGCCATCACGGTCGAGGTCGGCGGCGCGGGCGGCGCAGCGCGGCTCACGCTCCTCGATGCCGACGGCAAGGAGGTCGGCTCGCGCGACCTCGGCAGCCTCGCCGCGGGCCGCCACACCGTCGAGATCGGCAACGCGGCAAAGGGCCTGAAGGACGGCGTCTACAACGTCGTCGTCGAGGTCGTCGACGCCGACGGCGGCGACGTCGCCACCGTCACCTACGTGAACGTCCGCATCGATGGCGTGCGCAACACCGACCACGGCATCGTCCTGGCCGCCGGAGCGCTCGAGCTCGAAATGCGGGACATCGTCGAAGTCTTCCACAACCCGTAACCTGGGGGATCATCATGATGCGATCGCTTTTCTCCGGCGTGTCCGGCCTCCGCAACCATCAGGTGCGGATGGACGTGATCGGCAACAACATCGCGAACGTCAACACCGTCGGCTACAAGGCGAGCCGGGTCACCTTCGAGGAAGCCTTCGCGCAGCTCGTCCAGGGCGCGAGCCGCCCGCCCGGAGACGACTCCGCGGTCAGCGGCGGCGTGAACCCGATCCAGGTCGGGCTCGGCATGAACATCAGCAGCATCGACCTGCTCTTCACGCAGGGGAACCTGGAATCGACCGGCGTCGTCACCGACCTGGCGATCCAGGGCGACTCCTTCTTCGTCGTCTCCGACGGCTCGTCGCGTTACTACACCCGCTCGGGGAACTTCCAGCTCGACGCGGGCGGCCGCCTCGTCGCCGCCACCAACGGCTTCGTCGTCCAGGGCCGCATGGCCACGCCCGACGGCACGCTCAGGGAGACGATCACCGACATCGTGCTGCCGTTCGGCCAGAAGTCGCCCGCGCGCGCGACCGAGCGCGTCTCGATCGGCGGCAACCTGGACTCCGGCGCGGGCGCCGGCGCCGCGCCCGAGACCACCATCACGATCTACGACGAACAGGGGAACGAGGTCGAGCTCAAGCTCGTCTTCACCAAGACGTACACCGACCCGACCGATCCCGCCTACGACCCGAACGTCTGGGACGTCGAAATCTTCGCCGACGGCGCGGCGGTGGCCACGACCACGCTCGAATTCACATCCAACGGCACCCTCGCTGCCGTCGACGGTGATGCCACCTCCGCAGATTTCTCGTTCACATTCCCGGCGCCGACCGGGTCGAACCAGACCGTCACCATCGACTTCGGCACCATCGGCGGGATCGACGGGCTCTCCCAGTTCGCACGGCCCACGACCGCCGTCCTCCGCGAGCAGGACGGCTACACCATGGGCGAGCTCCAGAACATCAGCATCGACCCCGACGGCGTCATCAGCGGCTCCTTCAGCAACGGGGTCACGCTGACGCTCGCGCAGATCGTCCTGGCCGACTTCAACAACCCGACCGGCCTCATCCGGAGCGGGGACAACATGTACCAGGTCTCGGCCAACTCTGGCCCCGCCGTCCTCGGCTTCGCCGGCGAGGGCTCGAGGTCGATGATCACCTCGGGCGCGCTCGAGATGTCCAACGTCGACCTGGCCCAGGAGTTCACCAACATGATCACCGCGCAGCGCGGCTTCCAGTCGAACGCGCGCGTGATCACCGCCAGCGACGAGATGCTCCAGGAGCTCGTCAGCCTCAAGCGCTAAGGCGCCGCCGTGACCCGGCGACGGGCGGCTTCGGTCGCCCGTCGCGGGCCGGCAAAACCCGCCGCCTGACCCGGCAGACCCTGCCGCTCCTGTCAAGGATTGCCTACCCGTCTTTCGCACGTCCTCGCCGGGCCGTTGTTGTAACCGGTTGTAATCACGCCGTTTGTGGCGCTCGTGTCCGCCGTGTCCGAGCGGCACGGAGTCTGCCCATGTGGTTGGGCGTCGGAGCCGCGAACCAATCAGACTCACAGTTCGGGAGAGCGCAATGGCGCGCAACACGGATAGCCACGACGTGACCGGGGGCGGCGGGGGGAATGCCGCGTCGTCCGAGCGGTCGCCGGTGCTGATGTTCGCTCTGGTGGCCGGCCTGGTGTTGGGCGGCGGGGCGGGGTGGAAGGTGGTCGGCCCGGTGCTGGCGAATCGCGGTGGCGCGGTCGTGGTCGCAGAACGACCGAGCCGGCGTGCGGAGCCGCGGGAGCGGGCGTACTTCACACTCGAGAACCTGGTCGTCAACCCGGCGGGCACGCGCGGCATGCGGTACCTGGTGATCACGGTCTCGGTCGAGGTGTCGTCGCAGCGCGTGGCGGACGAGCTGACGGCCCGGGAGGCCGAGGTGCGCGACGCGCTGGTCCGGCTGCTGGGGCGGAAGACGGTGGAGGAGCTAGCGGACGTGGAGAGGCGGGAGTCGCTGCGGGACGAGATCTACGGCCTCGTCGAGAACATGCTCTCGAGAGGCGACGTCGTGCACGTGTACCTGCCCCTGTACGTGATCCAGTAGAGCCATGACATCGGAGACGCTGTCGCAGGAAGAGATCGACCTGTTGTTCGAGGGCCAGAGGCCATCGAACCCGTCGGTCGCGCGTCCGCGATCGACGGAGGTGCAGGTCTACGACTTCCGCCGGCCGAGCCGGATCTCGAAGGACCGACTGCGGTCGCTCGAGGCGATGTACGACCTGCTGGCGAAGTCGCTGGAGAACTGGCTGACCGGGCGCGTGCGCTCGCAGGTCGAGCTGAACCTGCTCGAGGTGCAGCAGTTCAGCTTCAGCGAGTTCCTGCTGTCGTTGCCGACGCCGTGCGCGTCGTACGTCTTCGACATCAAGGACTCCGGCGGCCAGCAGGGCGTGATCGACTTCGGGCCGGACTTCGCCTTCTTCCTGGTGGACCGTCTTCTCGGCGGGTCCGGGCCGATCGTGGTGCTGGACCGGTCGCTGACTCCGCTCGAGCGGATGATGGTGCGGATCGCGGCGGACCGTGTCGCGACGCTCCTTTCGGAGATCTGGCGTGACCACGTGCGGCTGGACCTGGAGCTGACGCGCTTCGAATCGATCCCCGACATGCTCCAGATCGCGAACCGTGAGGATCCGGTCCTGGTCGCGAACATCGAGGTGACGGCGGGTGGGACGCGGAGCCCGCTGCTGCTGTGCCTGCCGTTCGGTGTGCTGGAGAAGTTCTTCACGTCTTCGGGGACGCAGCGGGTCTACGGGCCGCGCGGCGGCGAACGCGAGCGGGAGGCGGACCGTCAGGCCGTCGACGCGTCGCTGCGGCAGACGAACGTGCCGGTGCAGGTCCGGCTGCCGGAGTTCGAGCTGTCCGTGCAGCAGCTCTCCTCTCTGCGGCCGGGCGGCGTCCTGCTCACCGGCCACGCGCCGGACGGGGAAGTGGAGGTCTACGTCGCCGGGCAGAAGCGGTTCATGGCGGCGGTCCGCCGCACGGGGCGCAAGCTCGCGGTGAGCATCACCGACGAGGTCTGAGGCGAGAACGTGGCAATCACGAAGGGCACTGGAGGCGGGATGGATACGACGGGGAACCCGACGGGTCAGGGCGCACCGGAGGCGGTCGTGCCGCCGACGGCGGAGAAGCAGGGAGCCGCTGCGACGAACGGGGCGGCGGCGCCGATCGCCGTGGTCTACGACCTGATGCTTCCGGTCATCATCGAGCTCGGCCGGACGAAGATGACGATCCAGGAGATCCTCGAGCTGAGTCGTGGCTCGGTCATCGAGCTGGACCGTCTGGTCGGCGAGCCGATCGACATCTACGCGGGCGACCGCCGCTTCGCCGAGGGCGAGGTGGTGGTAATCGGCGAACAGTTCGGCGTGCGGATCACGCGGATCCTCCCGTCGGCGCAGCCCGAGGCGCGGGTCAACGGATGATGACTCCGCTGCTCCTCGCGGGCGCGGCCATGGCCGTGCTCCTGGTGGGCGTGGCGCTGGCGTTCCGGGCCGTGAACCGCTTCGCCCTGGGCGGCCGGCTGGGCGCCGGGCGCTCGGCGTTCTCGGTCGTGGCCCGTGTCGGGCTCGGACCGCGCCAGGGGCTGGCGGTCGTCCGGGTCGGCGAGCGCGGCGTCGTCGTCTCGCTGGGCGAGGGCGGCGTGCACCGGGTGCTCGAGCTGAGCCCCGAAGAACTGGCCGGCGTCGAGGCGAGCAGCGGGATCGGCGCGGCCCAGGCGAGCGCGCTGGGCAGTGCCGCGGCCGCGCGCGTCGGGCGCCGGCTGCGCAGCTTCATCGCGTTCTCGGCGGCCGTTGCGCTGCCGTTCGCTGCAAACCTCACGCGGCCCGCGGTGGCGAGCGCCGCGCCGGTGGAGGTGGCCGACGTCGCGGCGGTCGGGCTGGCCAACGTCGCGGCGGTCGAGGCGTCGGACGACGCACCGGTCGACGCGGCCGCAGTCGCGTCACCGATCGTGCAGCAGCCCGCGGCCCAGGTGCCCGCCGGGTCGGGCGCCGCCGCGATCGACAGCGTCGCATCCCGGCTGCTCCCGCAGATCGGCGTCACGCTCGGCTCCGACGACGACGGACTGCGCCTGAGCGGCACCGTCGGCATGGTGATCGTGATCGGACTCCTCACGACGCTGCCGACACTGCTGCTCCTGATGACGAGCTTCACGCGGATCTTGGTCGTGCTGCACTTCCTCAGGCAGGCGCTGGGCACGCAGAGCGCGCCACCGGCGCACCTGATGGCGGCGCTCGCGCTGCTGCTGACCGGGTTCGTCATGGCGCCCACGCTGCGCGAGGTGAACGCCACGGCGCTGCAGCCGTGGACGGAAGGCGAGATCACGGAGGGCGAGATGCTGTCCGCGGCGGCCGTGCCGATGCGCGCGTTCATGCTGCGGCAGACGCGCGAGGAGGATCTGGCGCTCTTCCTAGAGCTGAGCGAGACCGGCCCGGTCGCGACCGAGGACGAGATCCCGCTCGCCACGCTCATGTCCGCCTTCGCGGTCGGCGAGCTGCGCACGGCGTTCCAGATCGGCTTCGCGATTTTCCTCCCCTTCGTCGTGATCGACATCGTCGTGGCCGCGGTGCTGACCAGCATGGGGATGTTCATGCTGCCGCCCGCGATGATCGCGCTGCCGCTGAAGCTGATGCTGTTCGTGTTGGTCGACGGCTGGACGCTCGTCGTCCAGAGTCTGTTCGAGAGCTTCCTGTAGGAGACGGCGCACGTGTCGTACGCGATCGTGGTGGACCTCGCGCGTAACGCCCTGATGTTCGCGCTCCTGATCGGCGGGCCGCTGCTCGCCGTCGCGCTCGTGGTCGGCCTGATGGTCAGCGTGCTCCAGGCGGCCACGCAGATCCAGGAGCAGACGCTGGTCGTGGTCGCGAAGTTCTTTGCCGTCGGCTCGATCTTCCTGATCCTGCTGCCGTGGCTGCTCCAGACGGCGGTCAAGTTCACGACCGAGGTGCTGCGCAGCGTGCCCGTGATCGTGTCATGAAGGACCCGTTCCACCTCCTTGCGCCGGGCGGCCCGGCCGCCGTTTCGCTCCTTGCCATGCGGCTGAGCGGGCTGGTCCTGGTCGCGCCGCTCTACTCGGCACGGACCGTCCCGGTCCCGGTCCGGGTCGCCGTGCTGGTCGTGCTGACGGCGCTCCTCGTGCCGGTCGCGTGGGGGCACCTCGTGCAGGTGCCGCGGGTCACGCCCGCGACGCTGATCCAGGAGCTGCTGGTCGGCTTCGCGATCGGGCTCGGCGCCGCGGTCCTGGTCGGCGCCGCGGAGGTGGCCGGCGACTACGTCTCGATCCAGACGGGACTCTCGAGCGCCGGGCTCCTCGACCCGGTCAGCGGCGCGACCGTGCCGACGCTCGGCCAGTTCACGCACCTGTTCGCGCTCACCCTGTTCCTGACGCTGAACGGGCACGTGCTGGTCCTCGAGGCGCTCGCCGCGAGCACCGAGGTGATCCCGGTCGGCGCCGCGCTGTCTGCGGAGGACGGGCTCGGTGAGCTGGTCCGGCTGGGGAGTGAGTTGTTCGTGATCGGGCTGCGCATCGCCGCGCCGGTGATCGTGGCGGTCCTGATCACCAACCTGGCGCTCGGGATCCTGAGCAAGGCTGCGCCGCAGTTCAACGTGCTGATGATGGCGTTCCCGATCCAGATCGGGATCGGCCTGCTCGTGCTCGGCCTCACGCTGCCGCTGGTGGCGGCGTTCGTCTCGACCTGGCCGGGCGCGTACGAGAGTCTGACGTCGCGCCTCATCGAGGCGCTGCGAGGGCAGTGAGATGTCCGAATCGTTCCAGGAGAAGACCGAAGCCCCGACTCCGCGGCGGCGCGAAGACGCGCGCCGCAAGGGGCAGATCGCCAGGAGCGCAGAGGTCGGCACGGCGTGCGTGCTCCTCGGCGCGGCGGGCGTCGTCCAGTTCGGCGGCCGCGTGCTGGGTCTCGACCTCGTCGCCATCCTGGGCGGCAGCTTCGGCACCGCGTCCGTCCCGCCGGTCGGCGTCGACGCGACGGCGGCGTGGCTCCAGGGCGTGGGCTGGATCGTGCTCGGCGCGATCGCTCCCGTCGTGCTCGGCATCTCGGGGCTCGTCCTCGCGCTCGGCGCGGTGCAGGGGCGCGGCACGCTGACCATGAAGCCGCTCGAGCCGGACTGGTCGCGCCTCGCGCCGCACAAGAACCTGCGACGCCTCTTCGGCGTGCGTCCCCTCGTCGAACTGGCGAAGTCGGTCCTCAAGCTCTGCATCGTCGCCGTCGCGATCTACCTCGCGATCGGCGGCGCGTGGTCGGAGATCCTGGCGCTGCCGCAGCAGGCGCCCGGCGCGGTGCTCGGCATCGTGCACCGGCTCGCGACTCGGCTCTTCCTCACCGCCGGTCTCGCGTTCCTCGCCCTCGCCGCGGCCGACTACTTCTACCAGCTCTGGGAGCACGAGCGCGGGCTGCGCATGACGAAGGAGGAGGTCAAGCAGGAGCTCAAGGACACCGAGGGCGATCCGATGATCCGGTCGCGCATGCGCGCCCTCGGCCGCTCGCTCGCGCGTCGCCGCATGATGGCCGAGGTCCCGACCGCGGACGTCGTCGTCACGAACCCGACGCACATCGCCGTCGCGCTCCGCTACGACCCGTCGGTCGCGGCGGCGCCGATCGTGGTCGCGATGGGCGAGCGCAAGCTGGCGCAGCGCATCAAGGAGATCGCGCTCGCGGCCGGCGTGCCGGTGATCGAGAACCGGCCCCTCGCGCGGGCACTGCTCGCCACGGGCCGCATCGGGTTGCCCATCCCGCCCGACCTCTACGTGGCCGTGGCCGAGGTGCTGGCCTTCGTCATCCGGCAGCGGGATGCGCTGCGTAACCGCAAGCGCGGGACGGTGGTCGAATGAGTACGCTCGCGCTCCCTCGCACGCAGATGGTCTTCCGCGGCGCCGAGCTCGCGGTGATCGTGGGCGTCGTCTTCATCGTCGCGCTCCTGGTCCTGCCGCTCCCGCCGGCGCTGCTCGACCTCATGCTCGCGCTCAGCATCGCGACGTCGCTCGTTGTGCTGCTCGTCGCGATGTACACGACCGACCCGCTCGAGTTCAGCGTCTTCCCGACGCTGCTCCTGCTGCTCACGCTCTTCCGCCTCGCGCTCAACGTGAGCAGCACCCGGCTGATCCTGGGCGCGGGTTCCGCGGGGAAGGTGATCGAGGCGTTCGGCGCCTTCGTCGTCGGCGGCAACTACGTCGTCGGCGTTGTCATCTTCCTGATCCTGATCGCGATCAACTTCGTCGTGATCACGAAGGGCGCCGGGCGTGTGGCCGAGGTCGCGGCGCGCTTCACTCTCGATGCGATGCCCGGCCGGCAGATGAGCATCGACGCCGACCTGAACGCCGGCCTGATCGACGA
>CAYPGK010000010.1:0-34934 GCA_964410055.1 uncultured Gemmatimonadaceae bacterium
TGCCGACGAGCGCGCGAAAAAGAAGAGCGCCGCGGCGGACGAGGAGCAGATGGAGATGATCGCGGCCGCGGGGGAGTGAGCGCGCCCGGCGACATCGAACCTTCGATACCGCCGACCGGTATGAAAAGGGGACGGCCGCCAGTTCGGCGGCCGTCCCCGCATCCCCGTCACCCGACCGGCGCCGAGCCCCCATGCCCTCGCTTCGCAACCGTCTCCTGCGACTCCTTTCCGACGCGCGCACCGCGTTCCGCGCCGCGCCCCTCGAGGCGACGCTCGCGCTCCTCGCCGCCGCAACCTTCTCATTTGTCCTCGCCCGCGATGGGGAGACAGCGACCGCCGGCCGGTTCCTCGTCACGATCGGCCTCGCGCTTCCGGCGGTCTTTGCCGTCACGCTCCTGCACGCGCAGGGGACCCTGCATGCCGGCGCGCGCTGGGCCCTCTCCTTCGCGGTCCTCGCCCTCGCCGCATCCTACGCGTTCGGCTCCTTCGAGCCCGAATACTCGACCGACGGCTGGCGGCTCGGGCTGCTCCTCGCCGCTGCCGCGCTACTCCCGTTCGTCGCGCCGACGCTCGGCGCGGGCCGCCGCCGGAGCTGGTGGATCCACGCGCGGCTCCTGCTCCGCGTCGCCGTCGCCGGCGCGTACGGCGCAGCGCTATTCGTTGGCATCGCCCTCGCCATCGCGGCCATCGGTCAGCTCTTCGAGCTGAAGATCCATGGTGAGGCTTACGCGCACCTGGCCGGTTGGACGTTCCTCGCGCTCGTCCCCTGGCTCGTGGTCGGCCGAGCGGAGGCGCTGGTCCGGCCCGACGCGCCCCGCGCCGACGACGCGCGCCGATTCGCCCGCGTCGTCGCCATCTTCCTTGCCGCGCCCCTTGCCATCGGCTACACGGCGATCCTCTATGCCTACGCCGTCCGGGTCGCGGTCACGGGCGAGGTGCCGAAGAACCTGCTCTCGCCGCTGGTCGCCTGTGCGGCAGCGCTCTGGCTCCTGGCCGCGTTCCTGGTCGAGCCGCTCCGCGGCCGCGCCGACGCCGCCGGCCTCACCCGCCTCGTGCGCTGGCTCCCCGCCGCCCTCCTCCCGATGCTCGGCCTCGGGCTATGGGCTGTGGGCGTGCGCATCGCGCAGTATGGATGGACGGAGTTCCGATACGTGCGGGTGGCGGCGTTCGTCGCGCTCGCCGGCCTCGCGGCCGCCGGCACGGTGCGGATGTGGACCGGTCGCGGCGGGCGATCGGGTGCCGGCGTCGGCTCGCCGCGGCCGTCGATCCGCCGTGAGGATGAGGCCCGGGCAACTGCCTTCGGTGGGTCCCGGAGCGATCGCGCGCCGCTCCCCTGGGCGACTGTGCCCGCCGTCCTCGCGGCTGCCGCGTTCCTCTCCGCGGTCGGGCCCTGGAGCGCCCCCGCCGTAACCCGCCGCAGCCAGCAGGCTCGCCTTGCCGACGCCATCGAACGGGCCCGCGAAGTTGCCGGCGTGCCGGCCGACACGACGCCCGGCGCCCCGACTCCGAGACCGATCCCGCCCGAGCTGTACGAGACGATCAATCAGACCGCCGTCTTCCTCGGCACCCACTTCGGACCGGACGCGCTGAAGGCGGTCGTGCGGCTCACGCCGGCCGACGACTACGGCGCCTGGACCGCGCTCGCCGACTCGCTCGGCTTCTCGCGCGGGCCCGTAGCGGCGCCCGCCGGTCTCGCGCTCCTCGTGGAGGCGTGGCGACCGGACACCGTCGCGGTCCACGGCATTGTGGGAGGTTCTCTCTATCCGGTGGAGGTGTGGGTGGAAGGCTCGCCGGGCTGGCCGCGCCCGGCCCCGATCCGGCCCGGCTGCCCGGCCGCCGTCGATTGGATCGATCCGGTCGACGATCCGTCGCTCGAGCCCGCAACGCACGAACGCGCCGGCGTGCGGCTCACCCTCGAGCCGCGCGCGGCGCGCGTCGTCGTGGAACGTTCGGCCGGAACGTCCCTGACCGCAGACCTGAGTCCCCTCGTCGATCGGGTGGCTGCCCGCGCCGTGGCGGACTGCTCCGAGGTGCCGGCGCTCTCGGCCGCCGAGGCGCTGGTGCCGCTCCGCGACGATTCCGGCCGGACCCACGGCCAGCTCCTCGTCGACCGGGTCCAGATCCTCGTCCCGCCGGACACGGCGTCCGGGCACACGGCGCCGCACCGGCCGATCCTGCGCCTGGTCCGCGGTCAGCTCATCCTGCCGTCGCGTCCATGAAGTGTACCAGCTCGGCGTCGAACGCGTCCGGCGTCTCGACGTTCGGCAGGTGGCCCGCGCCTTCGACGATCCGCAGTCGCGCGTCCGGGATGCGCTCGGCCATCGCACGCGCCTCCTCGAGCGGGACCGTCGCATCCTCGGCGCCGTGCAGGACGAGCGTCGGGACGGTGATCGTGGGGAGCAGCCCGGTCGAGTCCGGCCGGGCCGCGAGGCCTTCGAGCGCACGGACGATGGTGTCCGCTTCGATCGATTCGGCGATCGCCCGCAGCCGCCCCTCGACCTCCGGCCGCTCTCGGCGCGTCGCCTCCGAGATCAGGTTCGGGAGCATCGCATCCACGGCGGCTTTGGCACCCTCGCGGCGCACGCGGATGGCGAGCTGCGCGCGTGCGCGGCGCGCCGCCTCCGTGTCCGCTGCCGCACGCGTGTCGCAGAGCACGAGCGCTCGCACCCGCTCTGGATGGCGGCGCCAGAGCGCGAACGCGACGTAGCCGCCCATCGAAACGCCGCAGACCGTCGCCGCTTCGATCTCGAGGTGGTCGAGCAGCGCAGCCACGTCGTCCGCGTGGCGGTCCATGGTGAGCGGGCCGCCCTCGGCGTCCGCCGCCGACCGGCCGAAGCCGCGTAGGTCCGGCGCGATCAGCCGCCAGCGTTCAGGCAGCCGCTCGAGCTGCCCCTCCCACATCCCGCCGTGGAACGGGAACGCATGGAGGAAGAGCACCGCCTCCCCCCGCCCCCGCTCCCGCCAGTACAGCCGCACTCCGTCGACCTCGGCCTCCATTGCGCCCCCGCCCGCGCCGCGGCTCAGATCCCCAGCGACGACCGGATGATCGGATCGATCCGCTCCGGCGTCCACAGCGGATCGAACGTCAGCTCCACGTCGACGCTCTCGACACCCTCGACCGCCTGGACCGCCGCGCGCGCCTCCTCCACGATCTGCGGCGCGACCGGGCACATCGGCGTGGTCAGCGACATCGTCACGTGCACGTGGGAATCCTCGATGTCGATGTCGTAGATCAGCCCCAGAACGACCAGGTCCAGGTTGATCTCCGGGTCCTTCACCTTCCGGAGCGCCTTCCTCACATCGCGTTCGGTCACCATCTTCGCCTCCTTCCACGCACCCGCCCGCCACCGCGCGGCGGACGCGCTCGGTTCCAACTGCTTCCTTCGGCCGACGCATCCCCCGACACGCCGCCTCTCATCCTACCCCCGACCGCCCCGATCTTGCCGCGCCCGGGCGCACCGCGAATGTAGGACCGCCGTGGTCGCGGTGAAAGTGCGGCCGAGCGACGTCGCCCTTGCCTCCGCTCGCTGGCTCGCCGCATCTTGGCCGCGCGCTCACCCACGCTGGCGCGGCACGACGGCCCGCGCACGGCCGATCATCGTCTCGATGCCGATGCCCACCGAGATCGACCGCCAATCGCATCACACGACCGCCCGGGACCTCCCGGACCGGACCGCGAACCCGGCGCCGCTGCTCCGGGCCACATGCTGGGGCACGCGAGGCTCGATCCCGAGCCCCGGCCCCGACACGGCCCGCTTCGGCGGCAACACTCCGTGCCTCGAGGTCCGCACCCGCGAGGACGACTGCCTGATCCTCGACGCCGGCACCGGCATTCGCGAGCTCGGCCGCCGCCTCGCCGCGGGCGGCCAGCCCATCCGCGCGGAGCTCTTCCTGTCCCACTTCCACTGGGATCACATCCAGGGGTTCCCTTTCTTCGCGCCGCTCTACGATGCGAACACCCGGCTCCGCATTCACGGCGCGCGGCAGGACGGCGTCGACATCAAGTCGATCCTCAAGGGGCTCATGACGCCCACTTACTTTCCGGTCCCCTACGAAGCGCTCTCGGCGACGATCGAGTTCGCACACCTGGACGCCGGGCCCTGGGAGCGCCCGGGCGTGCGCGTTTCCGCGTTCCGCGTCCGCCACCAGGGGCACACCTACGGCTTCCGCATCGATGCCGACGATGTGTCCCTCGCCTACGTCCCGGACGACGAGCTGGTCGGCGGGAGCTACGACGTCGACGACGGCTGGTACGATCGCCTGGTCGAGTTCCTCGACGGCGTCGACCTCCTCTTCCACGACGCCATGTTCACCGATGCCGAGTACCCGCGCCGCGTCGGGTGGGGGCACAGCACGTTCCGCCAGGCCGTCGAGCTGGCCGAGGCCGCGGGCATCCGGCGCCTCGCCTTCTTCCACCACGCACCCGAACGAACCGACGACGAGCTCGACCGCATCCTGGACGATTTTCGCGACGAGGTCGCCCGCCGCGGCTCGTCGCTCGAGCTCGACATGGCGCGGGAGGGCGAGATGATCGCGCTCGGAGGCGCGCCGTGAGCGCCCACCGCACCCGTGTCCGCGGCGATGCCCCCCGGCGCGCCGCCGAGGTGATGCCGCACACGCCGCCCCGCGCAGTCGTCTACCACCCCGCGGCGTTCCCCCTCGAGCCGATCCGCGCCGCGCTCGAGGCCGAGGCCGTCGAGTGCCGGCCCGTAGACGACGTCGCTCCCGACACGCTCGCCGCGGCGCCCGAGACGCCCTGCGCCCTCCTGCTCCACGGGAACGGCAAGGCGCCCGACACGCTGCGCAGCGCCCTCGACGCCGCGCCCGATTGGGTCGCCGTCGTCGCCCTCGACGAGGACGCCGAGCGCCTCGCCGCCGAGGCCGGCCGCCCGCTCCTGATCCTCCCCGGGGACGCCAGCGCCGAGCGCACGCTCCGCGTCCTGCGCGCCGCGCTCCAGCACGCCGCCGCGCGCCTGGCCGCCGCACGCGCCGAACGCGAGCTGCACCGTACGCGCAACGAGCTGCACGAACTGACGCGAATCGGCATGGCGCTCATGACCGAGCGCGATCCGGACCGGCTCCTCGTCGGGATCCTCGAGCAGGCGCAGCGCCTGACCGCGAGCGACGCCGCGAGCCTCTACCTCATCGAGCAAGACGACGAGGCGCCGCGCCTGCGATTCACCGTCGCGACGAACGACACGCTGCCCGAGCTGCCGATCGCAAAGCACACGCTCCCCCTCGACACCTCCAGCCTCGCCGGCTACGCCGCCGCCACGGGCGAGGCGCTGGTGCTGGACGATGCATACGACATCCCGGGGGACGCGCCCTACGCCTTCAACCGCAGCTTCGACGAACGCTTCGGCTACCGCACCCGATCCGTGCTGGTCGCCCCGATGCTCGACCACCGCGACGTCGTGGTCGGCGTGATCCAGCTCCTGAACCGCAAACGAGATCCCGCGGCGCGCATCACCGACGAGGCCTCGGCCGACCGCTGGGTCCTCCCCTACACCGACCGCGAGCTGCGCCTCGTCCGCTCCCTCGCCGGACAGGCCGCCGTCTCGCTCGAAAACTCACGGCTGCACCGCGAGATCGAGAACATCTTCGAGAGCTTCGTCAAGGCCGCCGTCACCGCCATCGACCAGCGCGACCCGACCACCGCTGGCCACAGCGTCCGCGTCGCCACTCTGACCTGCGACCTGGCCGAAACCGTCGGCCGCGTCTCCCGCGGCCGCTACGCCGGGCTCGAGTTCACCCGCGAGCAGATGCGCGAGCTGCGCTACGCCGCGCTCCTCCACGACTTCGGCAAGGTCGGCGTGCGCGAGGAGGTCCTCGTCAAGGCCAAGAAGCTGCCGCCCACCCTCCAGGAACGCGTCGAGGCCCGCTTCGACTTCATCCGCCGCACCCTCGAGGCCGACTACTACCGCGCCCGCGCCGAGCTCCTCGAGCGCCACGGCCCGAACGGGATCGGACCGCATGCACGCGCGCTGGAGCACGAGTTCCGCCGCCGGCTCGACGAGCTCGAGCTCTTCCGCGACGCCGTGCGCCGCGCCAATGAGCCCACGGTCCTGCCGGAGAAGAGCGCCGCGATCCTCGACGACATCGCGCGCCGCACCTTCATCGGCCTCGACGGCCGGCCCGTCCCCTACCTCGAGGACGAAGAACTGCGCTACCTCTCCATCCCCAAGGGGAGCCTCGACGAACACGAGCGCCGCGAGATCGAGTCCCACGTCGAGCGGACCTACCGCTTCCTCATCCAGATCCCCTGGACCCGCGACCTGCGCAACGTCGCCGAGATCGCATACGGCCACCACGAGAAGCTCGACGGCCGCGGCTATCCCCGCGGCGTCCGGGGCGACGAGATCCCGCCCCAGACCCGCATCATGACCATCGCCGACATCTTCGACGCCCTCACCGCCGCCGATCGGCCCTACAAACGCGCCGTCCCCGTCGACCGCGCACTCGACATCCTCGTCGCCGAGGCCAAGGAAGGTATGCTCGACCACGAGCTCGTCGATGTCCTCATCGAAAGCAAAGCTTACGAAAAGCTGTTCGAGAAGGATTGGAAGGAGCTGTAGCGGGGATCATTGCGCGCCTTCTACTAATATTGTAGTATTCGCGTTACAACGCCAATGCACGCGCACGCTCCGATCAGGCAACCCATGCGCGCACTCACCACCCTCCTGGTGCTCACCTTACTCCAGACGCTCCCCGCCGACGCCCGCTGCCAGGGGATCGTCCTGCGCGAGATCGCCGCGACGCGCGGATCGCCCGCCGAGCCGTTCGGATCGATCTTCGACATGCTCCAGATCGAGGACGGCCGCATCATCGTCGCGGACGAGGTGAGCGGCGTTCTCCACGCCTGGAGCCCCGAGTCAGGCCAGTTCTCGATCTTCGCCCGAAAGGGCCGCGGCCCGGGCGAGGTCACCACGCCGACGCGTCTCGCACCCCGCCCCGGTGGCGGCTTCGCGGTCTACGACGTCAGCGCCTCGGCGGTCCTCTACTTCGACCGCGACGGCAAGCCGGAGGGCATCACGCGCATCCCCGGAATCGTCTCCAACCCGAAGAGCCTGGCCATCGACTCGCAGGGCAGGGTCTGGCTCTCGGGCGGCCGCCTCACCGACCCGCGGCACGTGCACGTGTACTCGCCGGACGGCAAACACATCGCCTCGTACGGCGAGCCGTCGCCCCACCTCCAAACCGACTATCCGAAGATCCAGTCGGCCGGGGGCGCGCTCCGACGAGACGCCGACGGCGGGATGATTTTCTCCTACGGCGCGCCGCTCCGGATCGTGCGCTTCCCGCCCGGCGCCACGGCGGACCCGGTGGCCATCTCCGAAGATCTCGGCGCCACCGCGAACCCCGTCGCCATCGCCGAGGACCTGAAGATCCTCCCGGAACTGCGGGAAGAGGAGATCTACATCCCAATGCCCGAGGTCCATCCCGAAGCACGATCCTTCCAGTGGTGGCACGACCGCACCACGGCCGTGTTCGTCCTCCCCGACGGCCGCCTGCTGAACGTGATCACGCGCTTCTACAAGGGCGACTCGGTCTGGGACGTGTACTCGCCCGACGGGCGGCTCGAGCACCGAACCGTCGTGGACAAGGCCTACTTTGCATTCCATCCCACCAACGACGGCTGGATCCTTGCCGCTTACCGTGACCCGGATACCGATGAGTCCGTGGCGGTGATCCTGGAGGTGCGAGTCGGACCGAGCGCGGATTAGCAGCGCTTTCGCCGTCATCGCATCACTGCCGGAACGCGGGGAGCAAGGTCGCGTTTCACCGGCCGCGCTACCCGGCGCCGTCCGATTCCCCTATCTTGCCACCCCGCGTCTGCCGGTCGAAGTTACCTTCGCCTCGACCGAGGCGACCGATGTATCGTTGACTCGAACGCAGGGAAGCGGTCATGCGCATCACGATCGAATTCTGCACCGCCTGAGGCTACGAAGCGCGCGCCTCCAGTCTGGAGGCCAGGATCCGGGAGCTGTTTCCGGACGCCGAGATCGAGCGGATCCGTTCGAGCGGCGGCGTCTTCGAGGTCTCCCGGGATGGTGAGCTGATCTACTCCAAGAAACAGACCGGGCGCCACCCCACGTGGGAGGAGATCCGGGAGAAGCTGGAATAACCACACCGCCGCATGCGGCACCGAGGTTCGATGCCCCCCAGGATCCGTCGCATTGCACTCAACACCGGCGGCGGCGACGCGCCGGGTCTGAACGCCGTCATCCGCGCCGCCGTACTCTCCGCCCTCAACCAGGGGTGGGAAGTCTACGGCATCCGCAAGGGATACGATGGCCTGCTCGGTGAGGAGGAAGTGGTTCGGCTGGACCGAAACTCGGTCCGCGGCATCACGCACCTGGGGGGCACGATCCTCGGCACGACGAATCGCGGCAACCCCTTCGAGCGACCGATGCACCAGCCGGACGGCTCGGTCATCACCGTCGACCGCTCCGACGAGGTGATCGAGGCGTTCCGTCGCCTCGAGCTGGACGCCCTCATCGCGATCGGCGGCGACGGCTCGCTGAGGATCGCGAACGAATTCGCCAGGAAGGGGCTCCCCGTCGTGGGCGTCCCCAAGACGATCGACAACGACCTCGCCGCGACGCAGGTCACCTTCGGCTTCGAGACCGCCGTCCAGACGGCGACGGACGCGATCGACAAGCTCCACTCGACCGCCGAGAGCCACGAGCGCGTCATGGTCGTCGAGGTCATGGGGCGCCACACCGGCTGGATCGCGCTCCACTCCGGTGTCAGCGCGACCGCCGACGTGATCCTGATCCCCGAGATCCCCTACGACCTCGACAAGGTCTGCGAGAAGATCGAGGAGCGCTACGCGCCGGGCGGGCCGCGCTTCGCGATCGTCGTCGCCGCGGAGGGCGCCGCGCCCCTCGGCGGCGAGCAGCTCTACGTCGAGGCCGCCGCCCCCGGCCGCGCCGCCCGCCTCGGCGGGATCGCCGAACGCCTCGCCCAACAGATCACCGAGCGCACCGGCCGCGAGACTCGCTCCCTCGTCCTCGGCCACCTCCAGCGCGGCGGCTCGCCAACCGCCTACGACCGCCTGATCGCGCTCCGCTTCGGCGCCGCCGCCGTCCGCTGTGTCGCCGAGGGCCGCTTCGGCACCATGGTCGCCCTCGACCCGCCCCACATCCACGCCGTCCCCCTCGAAGAAGCCGTACGCGACATCAAACGCGTGCCCGTCGATTCGGACACGGTCCAGACCGCGCGCGACCTCGGGATCTCGTTCGGGGACTGAGGGCGACGCCGCCCCGGCACGCACCGGCACGTCACGACCCTCCATCGCGCCGCGCGCCACGGGCGCGCCACGACGTACTGTCGCACCATCGACTCGGCAGAACCGGCCAGCGTCACGTCCACCAGCGTGGAAGACTGACCGACGAGCCCGGGCAGCAACAGGCTGAGGATGATCGGAACCGTCTTCATCACGACCCCGCCTGCGGAGGATCCGCGCTCCATCCGCCGCGGGCACAGCACCCGCCGTCGCAAGCACGCACACCCTGCACGATGGCACGGATCGCGCCCGCTCGAGAGCGACCCTACGACCTCTCCTTTTCTTGAATTTCGCCCGCGCCGCCCCTAACTTCCCTAACCTCCCCCCATTGTGTTCCATACAGGAGTCAGCTCGATGAAGGCAGCGTTGCGAATCACGACGGCATCTCTCGTGGCCCTCGGATTGGCCGCCCCCGTGTCCGCCCGGGCCCAGGCCGCGCTCGCGCAGGAGCCGATATCGTCTTTCGAGCTCACCGTCGCCAACATCATGCGCGGCCCCGAGCACGTCGGCGAGCCGCCCGCGATGATCCGATGGACCGACGACGGGCGCTGGATCTACTTCCGCTGGAAGCCCGGCGGCCAGCCGTGGCACGAGGAGCGCGGGCTCTACCGCGTCCCGGCACAGGGCGGCACGCCCGAGCGCCTCTCGGATGAGGCCGCGGACTCCGTCGCGCCGCTCCTCGCGCCGGGCGACATCTCGCCCGACAAGCGCTCGCGCGTCGTCTCCTACGACGGCGACCTGTTCCTGATCGACCGCCGCTCGCTCCGCGTCCGTCGCCTGACCGACACGCGCGACCGCGAGACCAGCCCCGTCTTCTCCGGCGACGGCCGCAGCGTCTACTTCGTCCGGGGCGACAACCTCTTCCAGCTCACGCTCGCGGACGGGACGCTCAGCCAGCTCACCGACGTGCGCAAGGGGCCGCCGCGCCGGGACCGCGAGGCGGAAGGGCATCGTGCCTTCCTCGAGACGCAGCAGAAGGAGCTCTTCGAGCACATCAGCCGTGAGGCCGAGGCGCGCGAGCGGCGCGAGGCGCGTCAGAAGGCACGAGAGGCAGCGCGCCCGGAGCCGATCCACATCGCCAATGACGAGAACGTCATGGGCATCTCCGTCGAGCCCGCCGGCCGCTACGCACTGCTCCGCGTCGGCAAGCCGGCCCGCGACGCTCGCCAGACCATGGTCCCCGACTGGGTCACGCACTCCGGGTACACCGAGCCGCTCAACGTCCGCGCGAAGGTCGGCGACGCCCAGAGCGAGGCACGCCTCGCCCTCGTCACACTCGCCACCGGCAAGGCCGTCTGGCTCGACCTGGTCCCCGAGGCCGTCCGCTCCGACTCGGAGCGCAAGTACCGCGACAAGCTCGCCGCCGTCAACTTCCACGGCTGGAACCGCAACGGCACCCACGGCCTGATCGTCGCCGTCAGCTACGACTACAAGGACCGCTGGATCTACGTCCTCGACGCCGCGACCGGCGAGCTCACGCTGGTCGACTCCGATCGCGACGACGCCTGGATCGGCGGGCCGTGCGCCATCGGCTGCTTCGGCTGGCTCCCCGATGGCAAGGCCGTCTGGTTCACCAGCGAGCGCGACGGCTACAACCACCTCTACACCGTCGCCGTGGATGGCTCCGGGCTGCGCCAGCTCACGAGCGGCGAGTGGGAGGTCACGGACGTCCAGGTCTCGCCCGACGAGAAGCGCTTCATCCTCCACACCTCCGAGGGCTCGCCCTTCGAGCAGCACGTCTACCACATGAACTTCGACGGCTCCCGTCGCGTGCGCATCACGACCGAGCCGGGCCAGCACCAGGCGACGCCCGCGCCCGACGCTTCGCGGCTCGCCGTCGTCCACTCGTACTCCAACCGTCCGCCCGAGTTGTTCATCATGGACAACAAGGCCGGCGCCTCGATGCGGCGAGTCACCTCGTCGCCGACCGAGGAGTGGAGTTCCTTCGCCTGGATCGACCCCGAGATCGTGCACTTCCCGGCCCGTGACGGCGTCATGGTCCCCGCGCGCATCTACCGCCCGCGCGACCTCGGCGCCCGCCCCAACGGCGCCGCCGTCATCTTCGTCCACGGCGCCGGCTACCTCCACAACGTGCACAAGGGGTGGTCGAGCTACTACCGCGAGTACATGTTCCACCACCTGCTCGCGGCCCGCGGATACACCGTCCTCGACATCGACTACCGCGGCTCGGCCGGCTACGGCCGCGACTGGCGCACCGCGATCTACCGCCACATGGGCGGCAAGGACCTGACCGACCAGATCGACGGCGCGCGCTGGCTCGTCGAGAATGAGGGCGTCGACGACTTCGAACGCATCGGGATCTACGGCGGCTCCTACGGCGGCTTCATCACGCTCATGGCGCTGTTCACCGCGCCCGAGAGCTTCGGCGCCGGCGCCGCGCTCCGCGCCGTCACCGACTGGGCCCACTACAACCACTGGTACACGGGCCGCATCCTGAACCTCCCCCAGGACGATGAGGAGGCCTACCGCCGATCCTCGCCGATCTACTTCGCCGAAGGGCTCGAGGACCCGCTCCTCATCGCCCACGGCATGGTCGACACCAACGTCCACTTCTCCGACGTCGTCCGACTGGCCCAGCGCCTGATCGAGCTCGGCAAGACGGACTGGGAGATGGCTGTCTACCCCGTCGAAGACCACGGCTTCGTAGAACCCAGCTCCTGGACGGACGAGTACCGTCGCATCCTGGAGCTCTTCGAACGCCACATCGGTGGCCGACGCACCCTCTCCTCGGAGACGCCATGACCGCAGCCCGAACGCTCCGCCGCGCCGCCGCGCCGGTCGCACTCGCTGCACTGGCCGCGTGTGGCGCCGGCGGCGCCGACGCTCCCATCCACATCGGCCTGGCCGGACCGATCAGCCAGGCGTCCGGCCGTTCGATGCAACTCGGCGCCGAGATGGCGATCGAGGAAATCAACCGTGCGGGCGGGATTCACGGCCGCCCGCTCGCCCTGGTCGTCAAAGACGACGAAGCGAACGACGAGAAGGCGATCGCCGTTGCGACGGAGCTGAGGGACGACCCGCGCATCGTCGCCGTGGTCGGGCACATGAACTCCTTCGCCACCCGCGCCGCCGCGCGCATCTACAACGACGACGACCGCGGCGTGGTCGAGCTCTCGCCCGTCTCGAGCAGCCCGGACATTTCGGAGGCCGGGCCGTGGACCTTCCGCGTCTGCCCGACCGACCTCCAGCACGCGCCCGCGCTCGCGGATTGGGTACACGGCCGCCTCGGCCGAACCCGCGCGGCCGTCCTCTACTCCAACGACGCCTACGGCCGCGGCATCGTCGACGTCTTCACCGAATCGTTCCGGCGCGCAGGCGGCAGCGTCATCGCCCGCGATCCGTTCCTCCCCCAGATCGTTGATTCGATCGGCGTCGACCCGTTCCTCGAGCGCGCGATCCGGAACCGGATGGACGCCCTCGTCATCGCCGGCCAGGCGGAGCAGGCGGTCGCGATCATCCGGGCGGCACGCCGGCTCGGCTACCGGGGACCCGTCCTCGGCGCAGACGGGTTGACCGGCCTGCGCGACGCGGGCGCGATCGCCGAGGGCGTCTACATCACCTCCGCGTTCCTCCCCGACCGGCCAACGGAGGAGGCGCGTCGCTTCGTCGACGCATACGTCGAACGCTACGGTGAGCTGCCCGACCACCGCAGCGCCATGACGTACGACGCCGTCCACCTCCTCGCCCGGGCGCTCCGCGAGGTCGACGCCGCGCGGGATCGGCACGCGGAGCCCTCGATGCGGGAGTCCGCCGTGGTCCGCCGAGCGATCCGCGATTACCTGGCCGGCGTCGGGACCGAGCACCCGCCGTTCGAAGGCGTCTCCGGCACCATCATCTTCGACGAGAACGGCGACGTTGCAGCCAAGGACGTGGCCGTTGGGATCATCCGGAACGGCCGGATCGTGACCGCGGAGTCCTGAAGCGCCCGCCGGGCAGACGAACCGTGGGTCCCATCCCACGAAGATGAAGGAGGGCGGCGCCGACTCGATCGGCGCCGCCCTCTCCTTTCATCGTCCATCGGGCCCGGCTCCGGTGCGGCGGAGCACGCCCCGCCACGCCCGACGGAGCATACCTCGCCACATGGCCAGGCCTCGTCCTCAGCTCAACACCTTACGCGCGTACCCATTTTCCGGGTTGCGACCCTGCCGCAGCAGACGGTCCACCGTCCCGGGACCACGGTTGTACGCAGTCAGCGCAAGGCGCAGGTTGCCATCGTACTTGTCGAGCAGGTACCTCAGGTATTTGAAGCCGACGCGCAGGTTCGTGCGCGTGTCGAACAGATCGGCGCGCGTCGTCCCCGGCTCGATCCAGCGCGCCGTCGACGGAAGGACCTGGGTGTAGCCCACCGCACCCGCGTACGAGACCACCGTCCGACGGAAGCTCGACTCCGTGCGCACCAGCCCGAACGCCACCCGCGGCTCGATGCCGTACTCCAGCGCCGCCGCCGTGATCTCTCGCGCAAGCGACCGCGGGATCCCGTACCTCCGGGCAAATCGCTCCGACACCGCGTCGGCCTCACGCTCCAGCGCCTTCTCGCGCCACGCCGCCGCGATCGCACCCTCCGATGCCTTCGCCGCCGCGATCCGCGCCTCCATCGGCTGGCTCACCACGGCCAGCAGCGCCGGGTCCATCGCCTCCACAGGCGCCGCCTCGCCTCGAATCAGCATCGCCGCGCTCGGCACGATCAACGCAACGCCCAGCCCGACCGTGGTCACCGGACGCCGCACACGCGCAACCCGCGCCCGCAGCTCCGTCACCCACCGCGCCCCCACCTCCGCGACCCGTCCACCCCACTCCGAACGATTCCCTTCCATCGACGACGTCACGCGCCGCCGGACCTCTCGGATAAAACGCTCCATCGCGTTCAATCGCCTCCCTTCGAGGTGTCACTTCCGGTAGCCCGCGCCAAGCACGGACCGGAGTGCGCACGGCCGGCAGCCGCACGAACCCCAAACACCCCGCGTGGTACCCGCACAGGCACTCAGGGGTCCGGTATGTTGCTGAGGGACAAGCACTTGCGGCGGCGGCGCGATCGGGCCGAGGTGCGGGGCGTCAGGTCTCAGGTCTCAGGACCTAGGTCCTAGGTCCGGCGCCCGACGCCCAAGACCCAAGACCCAAGACCTGAAACAAGGACCCGGTCATCACGAGCCCAACGATACCCCCGTCACCTCGCCCAGCCGCAGCATCACGTCGCGATTCACGGTGAACGTGCGCCCCTCGTCCGTCGCGGTCATCGAGATCTGCCGGCTGGCGGGGCGGGTGATCACGAATCGGGCGCTGCCGTTCGGCGGAACCGTCCCGAGCAGGCGCATGCCGGTTCCGTCGTCGAATGAAACGATCATCGGCTGGGGCAGCGGGTTGGCGACCTCCACGACGTACGCCGGACCGGGCTCGCTCTCGACGCCTACGCCACGCGCACATGCACCGGCGGTTGCGAGCACTGCGAAGAGGAGCACGGGAACGGCCGGCTTGCTTCGCATGGTCTCTCTCCTGTGAGGGTGGGACGTGCGACCGGGACGTATGGAAGCTGTGTGCCCGCCATGGCCATGGGCAAGGGAGCACCAACGATACCGTGCCCGGCCCGCGCCTTGCAAACATCTCCCTCGTGCGACGGCGATGCGTGGCCGTCTTTTGCATACCGGAGCCGAGGAGATCCTTGCATGGAAAGCAGCATCAAGACCGCCGCCGTCCTCCTGCTCGCGCTGGGCGCGTGCCGTAGCGCGGAGGTCCAGACCGGCCCGCCGATCGGCGCCCAGCCCGCGCCGCCCACGGCGGACGCGATCCCCGCGGGCACGCTCCTCCAGGCGGAGCTGAACCAGACGATCGGCACCGAGCGCAACCGCGTCGGCGACCGCTTCACCGCGACCGTGACTCGCCCGCTCGTCGCCCAGAACGGCCAGACCATCGTCCCCGAGGGCGCGCTCATCCACGGCGTCATCACCGGCCTCGACGATTCCGACCACCTCGGCGACCAGGCCGCGATCCGCATCGACTTCGAGCGCATCACCTTCCAGGGGCGCAGCTACCCCTTCGAGGCCGAGGTCGTCGGCGCCGACGTCAAGACCCGTCGTGACGGCGACGCCGCGGTCACCGGCGCCGTGACCGGTGCGATCGCCGGCGCTGCGCTCGGCGCCATCATCGGCGGCGACCTGCGCGATATCCTGATCGGCGGCGCGCTCGGCGCCGGTGCGGGCACCATCATCTCCCTCGGGATCGGCGACGTCGAGGCCGAACTCCCCGCCGGCACCGACCTCGCGCTGCGAACCACGCAGCCCATCTCCCTGAGGCGGTAGCGCGATGCCCGGACCCTACGATCCCTACCGGGAGCCCGAGGACGTGGGCGCCAAGTCGCCCGCCTCGGGCTCTGCCAAGCAGCAGAACATCAGTGGCGCCCGTGGCGGTCCGCGCCAGGCCAGACAACGCGGCAAGGGCAAGCAGCCGGCCCAGACGTCCGGCCGCCGCTCCGCACGACACCAGCAGCCACCGACCGAGCGCAAGAGCTTCGCGCCAGATGAGGACCCCGATCTCCAGGGGACCGGCCGCCCGAGCCCCGATCGGATCCGCACCCGGTCCAGCATTCAGGGGATCAGTGGCCGGAGCGGCTCGCACGCCGCGCAAGGAGAACGAACTGAGGAAATCGGCCGGCGGGGCGCGCCACGCGGCGGGCACACGCGCCATGGCCGCCAGCACGTGCCCGGCCAGCCCGAACGACCGGACTAGCCGGCCTGGACCGGCTACCGCCGCAGCAGCCAGTCGGCCAGCCAGAGTCCGGCCACGACGTCGTAGAGGAAGTGCGCCAGCATCGAGGGGATCAGGCTCCCGGTGGCGAGGACCGGGACGGTCATCACGAGCCCGAGCAGCCCCGCGCGGAGGCTCCCCGTCCCGCTCTGGTAGGCGTGCACCACACCGAAGGCCGCGGCCGAGAGGATGACGGCCAACACCGTCGAGCCCGAGGCCGCCACCAGCGCGCCGATCAGGAAGCCGCGGAAGACCAGCTCCTCGCACACGCCCGCAGTGAGGGAGAGCGCCACGAAGCACGCCTTCTCGAACCCCGTGCGTGGCAGTAGCGCCTCCAGCACCGCGGTCTCCCGCACGCCGAGCGTCCGCCACGCCACGGCGAGCACGATCGCCGCACCGAGCGCGCCCGCCGTCCAGACCACGGCGTCCGCACCACCCAGCGCCGCGAGCCCCAGCCCGGCCAGGTCGAATCCGCTCCATAGCCCGGCGCCCAGCGCGAGCAGCCCCAGCAACCAGAGCATCGCGAGCGACGAGAGGTACACCGGGATGCGCGCAAGCGCCGTCGCCTCGTGTTCGATCACGCGCGCCTGCGCGACCGCGAGCGGTGGGAGCACCGCGAGGAGCACCACCAGGTACGCCCGCGCCGGCCACGCCAGCTCCCCGCTCGCCAGCCAGACCACGACCGCCGCCACGACGGTCGCCAGCGCCGCACGCCGGTTCACGCCCGCCCGCCCGGTCCCGAGCCCCGACGTCTCGTTTCGCCTTCCATCCAGCTCCGGCCTCCGACCATCCCTCTCCTGCGCAAGAGAACGGGCGGAGCGAGGGATCCCCTCACTCCGCCCGCTCGTCCGCCGGTCCTCCCGGACCGTCAGTTCAGCGACACGATCCGCCGCACGAACGGCGCTTCCGCCAGACGCGCCGCCTGCCGGCCGTCCAGCTCCGCGACCAGCGCCGACCCGTTCGGCGCGACCTCGATGATCTGCGCCGATGCGCCCGCCTCCTCGACTTCCTGGAGCACACGGTACGCCCGCATCGTCGAGGCCGTCGTGTGCCGGCCCCCCTGAACCTCGATACGGACCCGCATCGGAACGACACCGCTCGCGGTGCTCAGCCCGAGCTTCTCACTCGCCTTGCGCCGTCGCGGACGCGCGATTCGGCGGATCGGCAGACGCCCACCCTCCTCGTGACTCCGCATGGCTCGATCTCCTGTATACGCAGGGCGCTGGGACGCGCCCGCCCGTTCATCTCGCACTCCGCCGTGCGCCTCCCACCGGCCGGCACGGCGGCTCCACCCGCCACGGGTGGAGCCTTGTAACTTACGGAGATTCTTCGCCACGCGCAAGGAAAAATTTGGGCGGACGAGCCGGTGTTCGACTCGCCCCGAGTCGGCCGGCTAGGCCGCGCGACCGGCGCCGGACAGCATCCGCACGAGCTTCGGCACCGCGGCCACGAGCGCGAGGCCGAGGACCAGCCCCGCGACCGCATCCGTCGCGTAGTGGAAGCCGCCGTAGACCGCACCCACGGCCAGCCCAACGGTGAGTAGCGCGAGGACGGGCACGAGGCGCGGCAGGTAGCGCACGGCGAGTGCGGTCTGCGCCACGGCGACGCCCACGTGCGACGACGGGAACGCCGCCCCCTGGCTCGAGCCCGCCTCGAGGACGGCGTGCGCGAGGTTGTAGAGCGGCCCGTCGGCGATCGCGCCGCCCGGTGCAGGGAAGAGGTAGCGCGGCCCCTGCACCGGGAAATAGATGAAGAAGAGGTAGTGCGCGAAGAAGACGAGCATGACGCCGAAGACGACGGTCCGGAACTCGGCGCGTCGCCCCTGGAGGAAGAGGACGAGCGGCGGCCCGTAGATCAGGAAATAGTACGAGAGGTAGGCCCCGTGGAGCGCCTCGGATAGGGGCAGCCACGGCGCGGCCGCCGCCAGCTCCCGACTCGGCTGACCACCGAAGATCCGCTCCTCGATGCCGATGATGAGATCGTCGAAGTAGTGCCCGTCCCAGACGGCCAGGTTGAGGGGCACCAGCTCGGCGTAGAGGAATGGGATGAGCGCGAGCGGGTACCAGTCGGCAACGAAGGCCGCCGCGCGAGGCCAGCGTCGGCCGAGCTCGCTGCGCAGGCGGTCGAAGGGCGGCACGCCGAGCACAAACCCTGCACCGACGAGGTGCGCGACGAGCAGCGCGGGCCAGGCCGCCGTGCGGTGCGGGAACGCGACCGCGGCGATGGATACCAGCATGTAGAGCGCGAAGAGGCGGTCCATCGCCCTCCGGGCGTCGGCCCCGCCTCCCTGTGCCGGAGCATCACCGGCGTTCGTGCTCAGAGCGTCTTCTCGTAGATGCGATACGTCTTGTAGACGCGGGCTCCCATGCGTTCGAGCCCCCGGCGCATGTCCCAATTGTCCTCCAGAATCCAGGAACATTCGGCCTGGTCGAACCCCGCCCGCACACCCTCGCGGAAGATGTGCAGGTAGAGCATTGCATCGATCCCTTTCTTCCGGTACCCCGGCACGATCCCCAGCGTGAGCACCCGTATCCGGTGAATCTTCCGCTGGTGCCAGAGGATCTTGAAGATCCCGAAAGGGAACAGCCGACCGTTCACGTGTTTGAGCGCTTGATTGAAATCCGGGAGCGCCAGCGCGAATGCGACCGGCTCGCCCCGGACCTCGGCGAGCGCGCAGAGCTTCGGGTTGACCACCGGCTTGAGCTGTCTGGCCAGGTAGTCGAACTCCGCATCCGTCATCGGGACGAAGCCCCAGTTCCGCTCCCAGGCACTGTTGTAGATCGCCTTGATCCGCGCCACCTCGCCTGCGAAATCCTTCATCTCCAGGCTGCGGACGTGGATCTGCTCCTGCCGCTGGATGCGGGCCACGCCGCGGACCAGCCGCTCCGGCGGATCGGGGTCGTCCATCCAATAGGCGAGCAGGTCCTTCGCCTTCACATACCCCGCCGCTTCGACCAGCGCCGGATAGTAGCGCGGCGAGTGCGCCGTCATCACGACCGGGGGGCGGTCGAAGCCGTCGACCAGCATCCCGAGGCCGCTCTCTTCGTTGGTCGAGAAGCTCATTGGCCCGAGGACGCGCTCCATCCCGCGCGCGCGCAGCCACGCTTCCGCCGCCTCGAGGAGCGCGCGCGCCACTCCGGCATCGTCGATGCACTCGAAGAAGCCGAAAAATCCGGTTTTCTCGGCGTGGAACTCGTTGTGACGATGGTTGACGGTCGCTGCGATGCGTCCGACGACCTCGTCGCCGCGCCAGGCGAGGAAGTATTCGACGTCGGCGTGCTGGTGGTAAGGGTGCTTGCGCCGGTCGAGGACCGTCCTGAGGTCGCCGAGCAGCGGCGGGACCCAGACCGGATCGCCCGCGTAGATCCGCCACGGCAGGCGAATGAAGCGGTCCAGTTCCGCCCGGCTCGTGACCGGGCGGACCGTGACCGCAGCACCGCGCAGCGTGGTCGTCACGTTCAGATCACCGCCATGGTCCGGCCGACGCGCGAGAGGGCCTCGAGGGCGAAGTCGATGTGCTCGTCCGTGTGCGTGGCCATGAGCGAGATACGCAGCCGGCACGAGTTCTCGGGCACGGCCGGCGGCGTGACGGGGTTGGTGAAGACGCCCGCGTCGAAGAGCTCCTTCCAGAAGACGAACGTCTCCTCGATGTCACCGATCAGGATCGGCACGATCGGCGTCTCGCTCGGGCCGATGTCGTAGCCCAGGCGGCGGAGCTCTTCCTGCATGCGCCGCGTGTTCCTCCAGAGCTGCTCGCGCCGCTCCGGCTCGCGCTCGATGACGTCCAGCGCGGCCAGCACCGTCGCCACGGAGGCGGGCGGCATGCTCGCGCTGAAGATCAGCGAGCGCGCGTGGTGCTTCAGGTAGTGGATCACCGACTCCGGCCCGGCGACGACGCCGCCGATCGAGGCGAGCGACTTCGAGAACGTCGCCGTGATGAGCGCAACGTGGTCTTCCAGCCCGAAGTGCTGGGCCGTGCCCGCGCCCGTCTCGCCGAGCACGCCGAGGGAATGCGCATCATCGACCACCAGCTCCGCGCCGTAGAACTCCGCCAGCGAAACCAGCGCCGGCAGGTCGACGATGTTGCCCTCCATCGAGAAGATGCCGTCGGTGATGATCATCTTCCCCGCCTCGGGCGGCGCCTTGGCCAGCATCCGCTCGAGCGCCTCCAGGTCGCCGTGCGGGTAGCGCTGCACCTCGGCGTACGACAGGCGCGCCCCATCGACGATGCAGGCGTGGTCCAGCTTGTCCATGAAGATGATGTCACCGCGGCCGCCCAGCGTGGACACCACGCCGAGGTTCGTTTGGTACCCCGTGCTGAAGACAAGCGCGGCTTCCTTGTTCAGGAACCGCGCGAGCCGCTCCTCGAGCTCCTCGTGCAGGTCGAGCGTTCCGTTCAGGAACCGGCTGCCGGTGCAGCCGCTCCCGTACTTCTTCAGCGCCGCCGCCGCCGATTCCAGCACGTGCGGATGATGCGTGAGCCCCAGGTAGTTGTTCGAGCCCATCATCACCTTCCGCTCGCCACGGATCACGACGTCCGTGTCGTGCGACGCTTCGATCGGCACGAAATAGGGGTAGTAGCCCGACGCCTGAACCTCGCGGGCCCGGGTGAAACGCGCGCACTTATCGAAAAGGCTCATTGCCGCTCCACTGCTCCAAAATCTCTAGAGCCACCCGTTTTCCCGGTACCAGGCGGCGGTCTGCATCAACCCGTCCGGCAAGGTGATCTCAGTCTCGAATCCAAAGTCGCGACGCAGCGCTTCGGTTTCGCACGTCCAACCGGGTGCAAGGAGCTCACGCGCCTTGTCCCGGTTGAAGATCGTCGCGCGTCCGCGCAGCCCTGCGCTCCATTCGCTCAACGCGGCGGCCACGCGCACCGCGGCCTGCGGCACGCGCACCGGCCGGACTCGCCGGCCGACCGCCCGGCCGAAGTATCCCGCCACCTCGGTCCATGTATAGACGCGCGGCTCGGCCACATGATAAACGCCGGTCGCGACGCCGCCACTCGCCACACGGACCAGTGCCTCGGCCAGGTCCCGGGCGTGGACGAGCTGCACCGGTCGCTCCGGCCCCGCGGGCAGCGGGAGGATGCCCCGCGCCGCGTACCGGAAGAACCGCAGCATTTCGCGATCTCGCGGGCCGTAGACCGCGGGCGCGCGCAAGGCGACCGCCCCGATCTCCGCGCCCGCGTCCAGACAAGCGCGCTCGCCCTCCAGCTTGGCGCGCCCATACGCCGTGAGCGGCCTGGGAGATTCACCGGCGTGGACCGGCCGGCCGTCGACGCTGGGCCCGGCCGCCGCGAGCGAGCTCAGATACACGAATCGCCGGGGCCGCGACCGCGCGGCGAGCACCGCATCGACCAGCGCGCGCGTCCCCGCGCCATTCACGCGGACAAGCTCATCCTCCGTCCGGGCATACGTCAGGGCCGCCAGGTGGAAGACCGCCTCCACGCCGTCGACGGCGCGCTCCAGCGTCCCACGGTCCTCGAGCGAGCCGAGCACCAGCTCGGCGCCGTGCGCACGAAGCAGCGATACATCGCTCGTCTCACGGACCAGTGCGCGGATCCGCACACCCCGGGAGGCGAGCGCCTCGACCAGATGGGAGCCGACGAAGCCCGTCGCCCCGGTGATGAGAACAGGTGTCCCCAACGTCACGGGAGCATCACATTAAGGTGCGCAGCACCCCGGTAAAAGGCAATGCTGAACACGGTGGGAATCGCCCCGGCTCGGGGGCCGTCGGGGGCGGAGAGTGCACGACACATACGGAATTCCCTACTTCCACGCCTGCGGCCTCATCACGACGTCCGGCCTCGGCCACGCGGGAAGCTAGACGCCTCGTTCGGCGGTGGCAAGCGCCGACTCCACCACGTCCAGCGCGTAGTCGAGCTGAGTCTCCGTGATCACGAGCGGCGGCACGAACGCGAGCACGTTGGCGTCCGGCCCCTCGAAGAGGAGGACGACGCCCGCGCGCAGCGCTTCGTCCACGACCCGGGCGGCGAGCGACGTCGCCGGCCGCCGACTCTCGCGGTCCTCGACCAGCTCGACGCCCTGGAGCAGCCCGGCGCCGCGCACATCGCCCACGGTGCGGAACCGCTCGCGCCACGCCTCGAGCCGGTCCCGCAGGCGCGCGCCCAACGCGGCCGCGCGCGCGACCAGCCCACGGGACTCGATCTCCTCGATCTGCGCCAGCGCCGCCGCACACGCGATCGGGTTGCCCAGGAACGTGCTCGTGTGGATCGCCTCGCCCGTCGACGGCGGCCATGCGTCCATGACGGCCCGCGAGCCGATCGCCGCGCTCAGCGGCAGCATCCCCGTGAGCGCCTTGCCGACCGTCATGATGTCCGGGACGACGCCCTCGTGCTCGCACGCGAACCAGCGCCCTGTCCGACCGAAACCGGTGTAGATCTCGTCGAAGACGAGTACGATGCCGTATTCGTCACACAGCTCGCGGAGCCCGGCCAGGAATCCGGTCGGCGGCACCACGATCCCGCCTCGCCCCTGGACCGGCTCGACCACGACCGCGCCGACCGGCGCCCCGGCGGCCTCCGCGCTCTCCACCTCCCGGCGCACCCCGTCGAGCGCGCCCTCGACCGGGTCCCCCGGGCCGTCCCACCGGTAGGGGTTTGGGTACGGCGCGAAGCGAACACCGGCGAAGAGCTGCTCGCGGAAGGGCGTCCGGAACTCCGCCCGCCACGTCGCAGCGAGAGAGCCGTAGGTGAGCCCGTGATAGCCGCCCCGGAACGCGATGATCCCGGGCCGGCCCGTGTACATGACCGCCGTCTTCAGCGCCGCCTCGACCGCCTCGCTCCCGGAGCTCCCCAGGATGCACACCCCCAGCGGGTCCGGCGCGAGCGCCGCCAGCCGCTCGAGCAGCCGAACCTTGATCTCCGGCGGGTAGACGTCTCCCATCGCGTGCGCCAGCGTCGCCGCCTGCCGCCCCACCGCCTCCGCCACCCGGGGATTCGCGTGCCCCGTCGCCGCCACGCTGAACCCCGACGAGAGGTCGACGTACACGTTGCCATCCGCATCGCGCACGTTCGCCCCCCGCGCCTCCACCCAGAAGATCGGCGCTTCCCCCTCCAACCGCGTGATGTTCCGCGACTCCACCCGCCCCAGCCTCTCCGCCAACCCCCGCGACTCCGGCCCCGGCACCTCCGTCACCACCCGCGGCAACGCCTCGCCGATAACGTCTCCCATCTCCGCCTCACTTGCACTCGCCACCACACATCGCACCCCCACCGCGGCCAACGGCCGCCGCCCCCCGCCGGCCAACGGCCGGCCCCACTGGTTCACCCCTTGCACCTCTCTCCCCACAACAACCCGAACCCACAAGGTGATAATGGCCCACTTCAACCGGATGCGCTACGACTATCGCGGCCCCGAATACGACGACCGCTACGGCCGCTACGAGGCCGCATACGCCCGTCGCTACGCCATCGAGCGCTACGAGCTCGAGCGCGCGCAACGACTCGGCCGGCGCCCCTACGACCGGCCGCGCCGCTACGACAAGGAGTTCGCCTACGAGGACCGGGAGTATTCGCGGCGGCACCTGCCGCCGGCGCTCCGGCGCAGCCGTCGCATGTTCTGACGGCAGACCCGTGGTCGAGCGAGGCGCCTCTAGCTCGAACGGCGCCGTGTGAGGAGCACGAGGATCGCGCCCGCCGCCATGCCCACGAGCGCCGCGGCGCCGAGCAGGAGCGCCCGCTCCAATCGGTAGGACGCAACCGCGGGGATCGGCGCGAGCCGGCCGGCGTCCCATTCCTGTTCGACCGTCGCATCGGGCTCGGCCCAGGACCGGTCATCCGTGGCGGATGACTCGCTGGAGTCCGTGGCGGACGGCTCACCGGCGTCCACCATGGCACGGTGGCTTTGTACGACCGCGTGTTCGCTGCCGCATTCCGGACACGAGGCCTGGCCCGCAGCACGCCGCGTGCGGTTCGTGTACACGAGGTCGGCTCCGCAGTCGGGGCAGGCCGCGCCGGCGGGCAGGGCGGGGAGGGCGTCGTAGAGCGCGCGCCTCGAGATCCCGAGCCGCCTTGCGATCTCGCCGACGGAGACGTCGCTCTCCCAGTACAGGCGCTGGAGTTCGGCCGCGAGTCGCTCGTCACGCACCGGCGCCTCCCGGTGAAGAGGGGGGTCGGAGTTCGCAAGATATACCGGCGGGCGGCGCATCACCAGTGAAACCCCGGGGCCGCGGCGAGCGTAGATTCGGGTCTCGCGTCGTCGTTCCCTACCGCATGGAGTTCCTCGCATGTGGGCCGTCGTCGCCGCAGCGCTGATCATTCAGGCACACGCCGAGGCGAAGCCGTCGGGCGACCCGCGCCCCGACTCCGCCGCCGTCGTTGCGGACACCACCCGGCCGCCGCCGGATTCGGCGACGCTCGCCTCGGCCTATCTCGACCCTGCCGCACGCGTCATGGTCGAGCGTGCCCGTGCCCGGCGCGACAGCGTGGATCGTGCGATCACGCGCTACGACGCCATCGTGCGGGAGCACATCTCGGCCGGGCTCCGCGCTTTTCGCCGCGACCGCATCCTCTACCGTCGGGAGGCTGCCGCGCGGATCCGGTGGCACCACATGTCACAGCCGGTCGTCGAGGCGCTCGGCGCCCGCGAGGTCGTGCCCATCGCGTTCGCGGACCCACACGTCCCCGACGACCTGGACGCCTACCTGCCGCACCTGGTCTACGACCCGCACGACGACCGGATGATGAGCCTGGGCGATGGCGACTTCCTGGTCCACCCGCTCGCCGAGGGGAGCGAGTGGGATTATCGATTCGCCTCGGGCGACACGACCGTGATCCGACTCCCCGATGGACGATCGATCCGCATCCTCGAGCTCAAGCTGATCCCGCGCCGCGCGGACCCGCGCCTCTTCAGCGGCGTGCTCCGGCTCGAGGCCGAGACGCACGCGGTCGTCCAGGCCTATTTCCGACTCGCCCGATCCTTCGACCTGGAACGCGACGCCGAGCTCATCGACGAGGATGATGAGGACATTGAAGAGGTCCCCGGGATCTTCAAACCGATCCAGATAGAGGTACGCTACATCGCGATCGAGTACGGCCTGTGGGAGATGCGCTGGTGGCTGCCGCGGCTGATCGCGTTCGACGGCGAAGTGCGCGTGGGGCCGCTGCTGAACATGCCCGTCCGCTTCGAACGGACGTACAGCGGCTACCGGGTCGAAGGCGACACGACCGGGCTGCCTCCCGTGCCCCTCGACCTGGTCGGCGCGCCGCGCGACTGCCGTGGCGACAACTGCGTCTGCCGCGGCCGGCGGTGCCGGCGCGTCCGGGTCGTGGTCCCGGACGACACCGCCTCCCTCCTCGTGAGCGACCTGCTGCCCCATTCGATCTTCAAGGAAGGCGAGGTGCTCGCGGGTGAGGCGGAATTGGAGGACATCCGCTCGCTGCTGGATGGTCTGCCCGGCGCTCCCGCCGAACGCAAACCGCCGCGCCTCTACTGGGGCATCGACCGGCCGGAGCTGCTGCGGTACAACCGCGTGGAGGGGCTCTCCGTCGGCGCGCGTGCCGAGGCGGAACTGGGGGCCTACGCCGCAGACCTGACGGTGAGGCTCGGTGTGGCGGACCTCGAGCCCAACGCCGAGCTCGGCTTCGGCCGCGAGCTCCTAGGCCAGCGCATCCGCCTTGCCGGTTACCGCCGCCTCGACGCCGTCGAGCCGGACGCGCGGCCGTTCGGGCTCGGCAACTCCTTCGACGCGCTCGTCTTCGGCCGTGACGACGGCGACTACTACCGCGCCTGGGGCGGCGAGCTGACCGGCAGCCGTGCCGCGGCCGGCGCGCTGCGCGTCGACTGGCGACTCTTCGCCGAGCGCCAGTCGCCGGCCGCCTCGAACACGAGCTTCAGCCTGCGCGGCCTCGTCGACGAGAGCGTCGCATTCCGCGAGGCCTTCGCCGCGGATGAAGCCGATCTCGTCGGCGGCAGGCTCGCCCTGCGCCTTGCGCGTGGCCTCGACCCTACGGGGTTCCGCTGGGGCGCGGAGCTCTCGGTCGACGGCGCGACCGGGACCTTCCGCTACGCACGCCCGTCGCTCGGCGCGCGGATCGACTTCCCGTTCCTCGGGCCGCTGGTCGGCTCGCTCGAAGTCGCCGGCGGCACCTCCTACGGATCGCTCCCGGCCCAGGCGCTCTGGTTCGTCGGCGGGACCCGCAGCGTGCGCGGCTACGACCCGCTCACCCAACGCGGCGAGAGGTTCGCTCGCGGCCGCGCCGAGGTCGCGACAGCGCTCCCCGCCGCGCGACTCGCGCTCTTCACCGATATCGGCTGGGCGGGCGACGGCGCGTACTTCGACGCGGACCGCGCGCTCCGCTCCGCCGGGGTCGGCGCCAGCCTCCTCGACGGCCTGATCCGATTCGACCTGGCTCGCGCCCTGCGCGAACCCGTCGGCTGGAAGCTGCACCTCTACCTCGACGCCGCACTCTGACGCGACCGGGCGCACCCGCTTCCGGGCATGCGCGTTGCACGGGTGTGGGGCCATGGAGGTTCATCGTCCGGTCGCGCAGATACCGACCCTGACGTGCGTGGCCCTGGCCGCACTCCTCGCGTGTGGGCCCGACGGCGCGCAGGAGTTCGTCCATGCGGCCGAAGAGCGGGCGCTCGAGGCGGAAGCATCCGGAGAGACGCCTTCCCCGAAGAACGGCGAGCCGCCCGAGATCTACTACGACCTGACCCGCTACGAATGGTACCGCCGCGGCCAGCCGCTCCTCGTCGACGGCCAGCCGTTCCGGCCGGCGGGCCGACCCGAGCCCACGCGAGCGCGCGAGTTCACCGAGCTGGGCCGGTACGAGGGCGTCACCTACTACATCGTCGCCGACTCGGAGCCTCCGCACACCGTCGTCTACGTGCCGGTCTCGCCCGGGTACTGGCAACCGTTCGAGCTCGCCGCGCCCGGTTCGGCCTCCGACGACGGCTCCGGCGACGGCGCGTCGCGCTGAGGCGGCGCTGCACGTCGGGCGCACTTCACGCCCGTCCGGTCGGCTCCTGGCGCGCGGCCGGTCGGACCGTGTCGTCCGTCCAGTCGGCCCGTGGCGCCCGGCGGCGTCCCGCCGTATCATGACCGCATGAAGATCTACACGCGCAAGGGCGACAAGGGGCAGACCGCGCTCTTCGGCGGCGGCCGCGTCCCGAAATCCTCCCCCCGCGTCGATGCCTACGGCGACGTCGACGAGCTGAACGCCGTGATCGGCTGGGCGGTGAGCGTAAACGAGGATCCCACGATCCGCGAGCGCCTCGGCTCGGTCCAGCCCGATCTGTTCGCGATCGGCTCGCACCTGGCCACGCCGCCTGCGGCTCCCGGCCACCGTAGGCCGGCGCTCCCCGCGCTCCCGCACGAGCGCATTACCGTCTTCGAGCACTGGATCGATGAGGCGATGGCTGAGGCGCCGCCGCTGCGCGCCTTCATCCTGCCGGGCGGCTCGCCGGGCTCCGCGGCGCTGCACGTTGCGCGCACCGTCTGTCGGCGAGCGGAGCGTCGCGTCGTCGAACTTTCGGAGACCGAGCCGGTCGAGCCCGAGATCCTGGTCTACCTGAACCGCCTCTCCGACCTGCTCTTCGCATTCGCGCGCCTGGCCAACGTGCGGGCGGGCGTCGAGGACGTGCTCTGGGTGACTCGCGAGCCGTGATCACCGGCGGCCGCGCCGCGGCGATGATGAACCGCGTCGTCTCGGCCGCCATTCAGGCCGGGATTCCGCAGCGTGGCGTGCGTTCGATCGAGGTCGCGCTGGAAGCCGCACTGGCCGTGCGCGTCGCGCGCCTCGACGACGATCACGACCCCGCGTACCTGCACCCGGCGCGCACGATCCTGATCCTCCTCGAGGACGTCGGCATCATCGATCCGGTGGTGCTTTCCGCGGCCGCGCTCACCGAGACGCTCGATCCGGAGCTCGCCGCCGCACCGCCCGACGACCCGGCGCTCGAGCCCGAAAGCCTGGAACTGCTGGACGAAGTGCCGGTCCCTGCGCGGGACGGCGAGCGGCTCCTCGAGAATCTCGTCACCGCGTCGGAGGCGGCTCGCCTGATCGCCCTCGCCGAGCGCCTCGACCACGCACGCCACCTCCACCTCACCGACCGCGGGCGATGGACATGGGTCCACGCCGAGACGTGCGAGGTCTACCTCCCGGTCGCGATGCGTACCGACGCCACGCTGGCGCGGCGGTTGCGCCGCTGGTGCGACGCCTTCGCCGAGCGGTTCCTCGGAGGGGAGGGTGGTCCGGGACCCCGGAGCTGAGGCGGCCGGCGCGCTCCATCCGGTTGCGCTGACGTCGACTCAGCTCCCTGGTACCGCGCGCCGAGCGGCCGCAATAGGAACCCGCGCCGCCGCCACCGAACGATACTCGCCGCACCCCCTTGCGACCCGTGCGGGGCGATTGCACTTTGCTCGTGCTGCCACAAGATCAACGGCCAGGACGTTCCCTGTGGGAGGATAGAAGCAATGCCGTATGTGATCACTGAGCCCTGCATCGGCACCAAGGACGCGAGCTGCGTCGAGGTCTGCCCGGTGGACTGCATCTACGAGGGCGAAGACCAGTACTACATCCACCCTGACGAGTGCATCGACTGCGGCGCGTGTGAGCCCGAGTGCCCGGTCACCGCGATCTTCCCGGACACGGATGTGCCGCCGGAGTGGAGCGACTACATCGAGAAGAACCGCGACTTCTTTGCATAACGGCGCATTCTCGACCGGGCAGCCCGCGCCCCATTCCGTGCCCGGCGGAGCGGGGTCGCGGGCGTCCGTCTCTTTCTTCGGCGACCCGGCGATCGTGAGCGTCGCGCCCGTCATCCCTGGCGTGGCTCCGGGTCGACCGATCATCCACGACGATTCGACCGACCCGGTATAAGCGCCCGGCGGGTCCGACCCGCGACACGTCATCCAGGAACGCGAAAGTGGCGTGCGCGTCCCGGATCGGGACGTGCACGCCACATTTGCCGAGACCGTAGCGGTCTACAGCCCGGCGGCGCGGATGGCGTCGAGGGAGCGGCGAACGGGTTGACTCTCCCCCGCGGGAATTTCCCGGGAGGATTCCACTCTTTCCTGGCGCTGCCGGGAGATCAGCACGCTCACAGCGACGGCGGCGACCGCCAGAAGGCTGACACTCAAGGTGCGGATAAGGCCTCCCGCGCTGGGGTTTGGATGGACGGCCCGGAGGAGCGGGCATGAGCCATGTCGAGCACGATCCGTGCCCAGGATGAAACGCCGCACGGAACTGGCTTCTGACACGAGGGCCTGCGGTTTTCGCAACGATCATCGGTCATGACGAGCTGGGTGAGTCCGGGGGTGACGCCGCTGATGCTCGAGCGTGCCCTGGCGCGCCTCGAGTCGGGGTTCATCGATTCGGCCGCGCCGGAGGCGCTGCTGGCCAGGCGCGAGGCAGGCCGACAGACGGCCGACGACAGGCAACTCGCCCGTGATCTGATTGCCGGGATCGTCGAGGCGCAGGACAAGGACGGCAGTTGGCGGGGCGCGCTGGTCGCTACGGCGGAGTCGCTGCTGCTCCTCGCGGATCTGGCCGGGCCCAACGTGACCAAGCGGGTCGAACGCGCGGCCCTGCGTGGAGTGGATTGGCTGCGCCGACTACGCGGCCGGCCCGGGCGCTTCGGCGCCGGGTGCACACCGGATCGTCACCGTCTGGGCTTCTGCCATCATTCACTTGCCGGGTTCTTCGCGCCCGAGCCGCCCCTTGCGCCGGGCGAGGAGCTGGTGATTTCGAGTGGCGGCCGGTACCCGACCGGACCGGCGGCGCAGCTCGCGGCGTCGTGTATTGCGCTTCGGGCGTGCATTCGCTGGGGCGCCCGCGGCCCGGACGCGTGGCTACATCTGGACGGGCTGCGGCGTCTGCTCGAGCTGGAGGCCCGCGGCGAGGTCGAGCTGGTGCCGCTGGAGGCGTTCCCGGCGATCCTGCTGACGATGACCGAGGCGCACGAGCTCGTGGAGCTCCGGGACGTGCTGGTCCAGATGCTCGGCCGCATGGTGCAGACCCAGCGCGCGGACGGAAGCTGGCCGGAGCTGGATGCGATCTCGATCCTCGAGGTGCTGCTGGTGGCGGTCGAGGCGGGGTTCGGCACGCCGGCGATCGACGCCGCACTCCGGCGCGGCGCCGGCCTGCTCGCGGTCACGCAGCGGGAGAACGGGTTGTGGGAGCGGGACACAGCGCCGCGACGCGCGCTCACCGGCTGGCGTGTCCTGCGCTACGCGGTGGAGAACCGCACCGACCCGGCCGAGCCCGAAAGCGCCTGAGCCGGATCACGCGGACCCGCCACGCCCAATTCTGGTTCGAGCACGCCGGTGCGCTGCGCCTCATACCTGATCGAATACCCGGGCGCGCTACGTCCTGGACCTGATCGAGCACCCTGGCGCGCTGCGCCCTACTCCCGCTCGAGCACCATCGCAAAGCCCATCGCGCCTGCGGCGCAGACCGTGATCAGCCCGAGGCCGAGCCCGCGACGGCGCATCTCGTTCAGCAGCGTCACGGTCAGTCGGCCACCTGTCGCGCCGAACGGATGGCCGATGGCGATGCTGCCGCCCATGACGTTGATCCGGTCCTCATCGATCAATCCCACCTTGCTCGAGCGGCCGAGCTCACGGCGGGCGAACTCGTCGGAGTCCAGCGCCTGGAAGTTCGACAGGACCTGGGCAGCGAACGCCTCGTGGATCTCCCAGAGTTCGATGTCCTTCATCGTGACGCCGGCGCGGTCGAGGGCGATCGGCGCGGCGTAGGCCGGGCCCTGGAGGAGCTGCGCACTCGGGGAGAGTGCGGCATAGGCATAGCTGCGGATGTAGCCGAGCGGCTCATAGCCCAGCGCCTTCGCCTTCTCCTCGCTCATGAGGAGCACGGCCGAGGCGCCGTCGGTCAACGGCGAGGAGTTGCCGGCGGTGACGGAGCCGTAGCGACGGTCGAAGACCGGCGGCAGCGAGGACAGCTTCTCCATGCTGGTGTCCGTCCGGATCCCGTTGTCGCGGTCGGCCACTTCGTCGTACGTCGGTGGGATGTACATCGGCACGATCTCGCGCGTCAGCCGCCCGTCCGCCGTGCCCTCCGCCGCGAGCCGGTGCGAACGCAGCGCCCAGCGGTCCTGCGCCTCGCGGCTGATCCCGTTCTCCTTGGCCATCCGCTCGGCGCTCTGCCCCATCGTCTCGCCCGTCGACGGCTCGGCGATCGCAGGCGTCATCGGCACCAGCTCCTTCGGCCGGATCCCCGCGAACGCCTTGACGCGCTGGCCGAGCGTCTTCGCCTTCGACGCCGCGACCAGGCGGTCGCGCAGCGGGCGCGAGACCAGGAGCGGCACGTCCGTCAGCGATTCCGCGCCCCCCGCGATCACCACGTCCGCATACCCGCGGGCGATGGCGTCGGCGGCCGACGTTATCGCCTGGTTGGCGGAGGCGCAGGCGCGCGAGACGGTGTACGCCGGCGCGCGGGGCGGCAGCCCGGCGCCGAGCTGGACCTCGCGCGCGATGTTCGGCGCGGTGACCGAGTGGACGACCGTGCCGTAGACCAGCTCGTCGACCTCGGCCGGGTCGAGCTCCGCCCTGTCGAGCAGCTCCCGAACCGCGGCGATCCCCAGGTCGATCGCCGTCATGTTCCTGAACGCCGTGCCCGCTCTGCTGAAGGGGGTGCGACACCCGTCGATGATCGCCACCCGGCGGCCGATCCAGCCGTTGCCCATGGTCGTCTCCTCCGTTGTCGAACGGTGTTCGCCGGAAGGTGGAATACCCCGCGGCATCGCGCAAGCTCCTGGCCCCGGCGACGGCCGGGCGCGGCAGCGTGCCGAGGGGTGCCACGGGTGCGGCCGGGTCCGGCGAGAACGAGGATGAACGGTTGACGGCGGACCGGGCGGGCGACTGGCCCGGCTCTTGACCCGGGGTCGGGTCGGGAGGCGCGGATGGAGTTTCGACGGGCGGAAGACACGGACACGCGTTCGCTCGCGGAGTTGTGGACGCAGGCGTTCCCGGGGCGGCGCACGGTGGCCGATCGGATCCGGCAGCTCGAAACCGGGATCCCGTACGGCGGGCTCGGGAGTGCGGTGGTGGCCACGGAGCGCGGCCGGCTGGTCGGCGCGTTCCGCGCGTACCGTATGTCCGAGTATCTGGGCGGCACGACGGTGCCCATGCTGGGGCTTGCGGCGGTTGCGGTGGCGCCGGAGGCGCGGCGGCGGGGGGTCGGACGTGCGCTCTGCCGGGAGGCGATCCGGGTGGGCCGCGCTCGCGGCGACGTAGTCAGCGTGCTCTACCCGGCTCGCCCGGCGTTCTACCGCGCCCTCGGCTGGGGCCTGGTCGGCGAGCTGCACGCGTACCGCATCGCGACGGGCGCACTGCCGGATTACGAGGAGGCGGCGGGCGTACGCTCGGCGGGCCCCGACGACCGGGGCGCGATCGAGGCGTGCTACGCCCGGGTCGCCGCGCGTTCGAACGGGCCGATCGAGCGCGCGCCGGGCGCGTGGGCGCACCACCTGGGCGCGCCCGGCGTGTACGCGTTCGTCTACGAGGAGGGCGGGGTGAGGGGCTACGCGCTCGTGCACTTCGGTGCTGCGCTCGTGCCGGGCGCCGGCGAGCTGAGGGTGCGCGAGCTCGTCGCCGAGGACGAGGCGGCCTGGCGCGGGCTGCTCGGTTGGATCGCCGCGCAGCGCGATACGTTCGCCGTCGTCCGATACGATGCCCGCCCCCAGGAGCGGCTGGACCTCGCGGTGAGCGAGCCGCGCGCGCCCGGCGCTGGCCCGGTCCGGCCGCTCTGGATCCCGACGGCCCGGCGGATTCGCGGGCCGATGCTCCGCGTCCTGGACGTGCCCGCCGCGCTCGCGGCGCGGCGGTGGTGGGGCAGCCGGCGCGGGATCGGGCTCACGGTCGAGGTCGAGGTGCACGACGCCGAGGTTCCGGAGAACCGCGGCCCGTGGGAGGTCGTCCTCGATGAGGACGGCGCGCACGTCCATCCGCGCCGCGCCGGGGGCGGCTACGACGCTCGCCTCGAGCTCGACGCGGCGACGTTCTCCCAGGTGTACGCGGGCGAGCTCGAGCCGACGGTCGCCGCGCGGCTGGGCCGTGCGCGGATCGACGGCGCGGCCGATGCGCTCGACCGCGTCTTCGCGCCCGACTCACCGTTCTGGCTGCTGGATGAGTTCTGAGCCGGTCCTGCTCAACAGGGTGCGGACGCCGCCGCGGTCGCGAACGTGATGCGGAGCGACTCGCCGTCGCGAATGGCCCTGAGGCCGAGCGGCACCTGGCCGAGTTCGCCTTCGGGCACGGCCATGGCAACGTCCTCGAGCCCCGGGGATCCGGCCGCATCGTGTGCGGCCCACTGGCCGGTCTCGTCGCGGAAGTTGAAGCAGTAGACGCGGTCGGGGACGACGCGGCCGCTCTCGAGGAGCGGCGCCAGATCGAAGGCGAGCCAGGCGCTGTCGACGCAGCGGACGGGCTCGCCGGCGTCGCCGCCCTCCCAGCTCCCGTGCACGGTAGCCGCGCCGGCGCACGCGCCGGGGAGCCGCTCGGCGTAGCGGTAGTAGACCCGCGTCCCGAGGGCGCGCAGCCAGTCCGAGAGCCGGCTCGGTGCGATCTCGGCGGCGGGCGGCGCGGCGAGCGCCGCGGCGCTCTCGGCCGGAATCGCGCCGGCCCGCACGGCAGGCGCCTCGGCCAGGAGTGGCGGCAGCGTGTGGATGGCGCTCACGCCCGCCTCGAGCGGCGAGCCGAAGCCGAGCCCCATGGCGCTCAGCGTCGTCGAGCCGACGCGGTAGCCGACGCCGCCCACGACCAGCCCGACCACGAACATCAGGCCGACCCGAAGGGCACGGAGCCGGCGGAACCGCCGCACGGCGGCGCGGCGCGCGGTCGCGTCCGGAGGCGACGTCGCCTTCTTTTCCGCCTCCGTCTTCTTCGCCGCCCGTGACGCCGTCTTCGACCCCGCGACCGCCTCGGCCGCCTTCTTCGCGGCCGTCTCGATCCGGCGCGAGTTGACCACCATCGAGATCATCGCCGCGATCATCGAGAACGTCCCGACGATGAACGCGGAGATGATCTGGTCTCGCTCCCACCAGGCCTGCATGGACTCCGCTCCTGTGCGCGAGGGGGTGCGGCACCGGTCCGGCGGCGTGCCTCTCGCCGCCATGGCGACCGGCCGCGTCGCAGTGGACCCAGATCATTGCCGTGAACGGGAACGCCCCAGGAATCGGGGTGGGGAGGGTCGTGCGGCGCCCCCCTGTCCAGGAGGGGGCGCGGCGCGATCCCAATCAACACGGCGGGCGCGGCGAAGTCAAGGGCTCGATCGATCGTTGACCTGCGCCGGGGTTGCGGTATACAGTGCACTGCGATGTCCCTCTGCTGCATCCCACCCGGAGGCCGAATCGATGCGTACCGTCGCCCTTTCACGCTGGATCGTCGCAGCCTGGCTGGCGCTCGGGACCGCCGCGTGCGGCGCGGGAGAGCGCACCGGTGCGCGCGCCGTCGTGCGCGACAGCGCGGGCATCACCATCGTCGAGAACACCACGCCGCTCTGGCGTGACGGAGATGCCTGGAGTTTGACCGCCGAGCCGACCGTCCAGATCGGCGTGATGGAGGGCGAGGCGGAGTACCAGCTCCACCGGGCCGTGGGCGCGACGCGGCTCGCCGACGGCCGTATAGCCGTCGCGAACAGCGGCACCAGTGAGATCCGTTTCTACGATCCTTCCGGCCGCTTCGTCTCATCGGCCGGCCGGGCGGGGGAGGGGCCGGGAGAGTTCAGGAACCTGGGCATGTTCTTCCGGTCCGGCGATTCGCTCGTCGCCTACGACTACCAGTTGCGCAGGCTGTCGATTTTCGACGGCAAAGGGACGTTCGCCCGCTCGCTCGTTCTCGAAACGCCCTCAGACCGCCGCCCACTCTTCCCTCTCGGGGTGTTCGGAGACGGAACCCT
>CAYPGK010000010.1:35034-59489 GCA_964410055.1 uncultured Gemmatimonadaceae bacterium
CGCCCTCAGACCGCCGCCCACTCTTCCCTCTCGGGGTGTTCGGAGACGGAACCCTGCTGGTGTCGAGCATCCTGATCTTCGTTCAGGGCGAGGTGAAGCCGGGCGTGGCCCGCGATACGGTGCTCTACCTGCGCCAGGACCTCGGCGGCGCCCTGGTCGACTCCATCGGCCGCTTCCCCAGTGACGAGTACCTGGTCCGGGTGACCGGGGGAGCCATGAGCGTGTCACCTCTCCCCTTCGGCATTGGCGCGTTCACGGCCATCCACGGTTCGGGCTTCTTCTACGGGACATCGGACGGTTACGAGATCCGCCGCTATGCGTCGAACGGCACGCTGGAGATGCTGATCCGCCGCGCCGTCGAGCCCCGGCCGGTGACTCCGGCGGACGTGGATGCCTACAAGGAGCGACTCCTCAGCGCTGCGGCAGAGCAGAATCGGCAGGCCGTGGAGCGGAGGTTGGCGGACACGCCGTTCCCGGAAACGATGCCGACATTCTCGGGATTCCGGGTAGACGCGGCGGGGAACCTCTGGGTGGAGGAATACCGCCATCCGGCCGATGACCGATCGCGCTGGACGATCTTCGACCCGGACGGTCAGATGCTGGGGACTCTCGAGATGCCCCCGCTCTTCAACATCCTGGAGATCGGCGAGGACTACGTGCTGGGCCTCGCGACCGACGAATTCGACGTCGAGTACGTGCGGCTCTACGGCCTGATCAAACCGTCTTCAGCGCCTCGGTGAGCGCGTTCCACCCGAGGAGCGCGCACCGGACGCGCACCGGGAACTTGCTCACGCCGGCCAGCGCACGGAGGTCGCCGAGCGCCTTGTCGCGCGCGGCCTCGGCGTCGCCGTGCATCATCTCCGAGAACCGCGCCGCGAGCGCCTTGGCCTCCTCGACCGTCTTCCCCTTCAGGATCTGCGTCATCATCGACGCGGACGACTGCGAGATCGAGCAGCCGTCGCCGAGGAACTTCACGTCCTCGATCCGGCCCGCCTCGACGCGGAGCTGGAGCCGGATCTGGTCGCCGCAGGTGGGGTTGTTCAGGTGCGCCTCGGCGTTCGCGCCCTCCAGCTCGCCCCGGTTACGGGGCCGCTTGTAGTGGTCCAGGATCAGCTCCTGGTAGAGCGAGCCGAGCTGTGGCGTCGAACGGTCGATTTCCATGACCAGCGTCTCGATCGGCGATAAAGGGTGTCGAAAACAGTGTCCCGAGCCGGCGCCGCAGCGGCCGCCGCGGACCCGCGCCGGTCGGGCCGGCACGGCACTCCCGCAGCACGCGTCGGATGCCGGCGGGCGGTCCACGGCGATGGTCCGTGCCCGCCGTCAGGCGAAGATCCGGCGCGCGGCCTCCAGTCCCTCGGCCAGCCGGTCCAGCTCTTCCGTCGTGTTGTAGACCCAGCACGAGGCCCGGGTCGTGGCCGGCACGCCCAGCCGCCGCATGAGCGGCTGGGTACAGTGGTGGCCCGCCCGCACGGCGATCCCCTCCGCGTCCAGGATCGTGGCGACGTCGTGCGGGTGCACGCCGTCCAGCGCAAAGGAGAAGACCGCCGTCCGCTCGGCCGGGTCCGCCGGGCCGAAGATCCGGATCCCCTCGACCGCGCCGAGCCGTTCCAGCCCGTACCGGACGAGCGCGTCCTCGTACGCGGCGATCCGCTCGTAGCCGAGCTGCTCGATCCACTCGGCGGCGGCGGCCAATCCGATCGCGCCCGCCACGTTGGGCGTGCCCGCCTCGAATTTGTGCGGCAGCGCCGCCCACGTCGAGCGCTCGAGCTCGACCACATCGATCATCTCGCCGCCGCCGTGGTACGGCGGCATCGATTCCAGCAGTTCGCGCCGCGCCCAGAGCAGGCCGATCCCCATCGGCCCGCCCATCTTGTGGCCGCTGAGCGCGTAGAAATCGCACCCGAGCGCCTGGACGTCGATCTTCGCGTGCGGCGCGGCCTGGGCGCCGTCGACCAGCACCCTGGCGCCGACCGCGTGCGCCCGCTCGACGATATCGCGGACCGGGTTGACCGTGCCGATCGCGTTGGAGACGTGGCCGACCGCGACCAGCCGCGTCCGCTCGGACAGGTGCTCGTCGAGCTGGTCGAGACGGAGCCGGCCCTCGTCGTCGATGTCGACGTAGCGCAGCTTCGCGCCCGTCCGCTCCGCGACGAGCTGCCACGGCACCAGATTCGAGTGGTGCTCTAGGAGCGTGAGGACGATCTCGTCGCCGGGACGGAGGTTCGACCACGCCCACGTCATCGCGACCAGGTTGACCGACTCCGTGGTGCCCCGCGTCCAGATCACCTCAGCCGGATCGGCGGCGCCGATGAAGCGCGCCAGCGTGACGCGCGCGGCCTCGTAACGCTCCGTCGCCCGCCGCGAGAGCTCGTACAGCCCGCGGTGCACGTTCGCGTTGTCGCGGACGTAGAAGTCCTCGACGGCGTCGAGCACGGCCCGCGGCCGCTGCGCCGATGCCGCACTGTCCAAGTAAACCAGCGGGTGCCCGTGCACCCGCTGGTCCAGGGCGGGGAACTGCTCCCGCACCGCTGCAACGTCCAGGATCTCCGGTGACGCGACGGTCAAAGCGACCCCCTCCCTCAGACGGCCACGAGGATCTGGCCGTCCTCGATCTTGACTTCGTACGTCTTGACCGGCCGGATCGCGGGGAGCGAGAGAGCGCGTCCGGTCCGGACGTCGAACTTCGCGCCGTGCCACGCGCACTCGATCGTGTGATCGCTCAGCGTCCCGGCCGAGAGCGGGAAGTCACGGTGCGTGCAGTTGTCCTGGAACGCGTAGATCTCGCCCTCCACGTTCGCCAGACAGACGCGCACGCCGGCGACCTCGACGCCGAGCACGGTGCCCGGCGCCAGGTCGTCCAGCGATGCGGCTTTCACGAACTCGCCCGCACTCACGCGATCCGCTCCCCGATCGCGGCGCGCAGCTCCTCGACCACCCCCGGCAGCGGAAGGCGATCGAGCACCTCGCCGAAGAAGCCGAAGATGACCAGCCGCTCGGCCTGCTCGCGCGTGAGCCCACGGCTCATCAGGTAGAACAGCTCTTCATCGTTGAGCTGGCCGACCGTCGCGCCGTGCGAGCAGCGCACGTCGTCCGCCTCGATCTCGAGGTTCGGCAGCGTGACCGCCTCAGCGTCCGGCGAGAGCAGCAGGTTGCGGTTCGTCTGGTACGCGTCCGTGCGCTGCGCCTTCGGGTGCACGCGGATGATCCCGCGGAAGACCGTCTTCGCACGGTCGTAGAGCGCGCCCTTGTAGAGCAGGTCGCTCGTCGCGTGCGGGACGACGTGGTCCTGGCGCGTGTTGTGGTCGAAGTGCTGGTCCTCGGTCGCGAAGTAGAGGCCCAGCATGTCGCTGCGCGCGCCCGGGCCCTCGAGCCGCGCGCCCAGGTCGACGCGCGCCACACTCGCGCCCAGGTTCACGACCAGCGTGTCCAGGTTCGCATCCCGCCCGGCGATCGTCTTCTGCATCGACAGGTGCCGCACGCCCTTGCCCCAGCGCTGCAGCGCGACGTACTGCACGTCCGCGCCGTCGCGCGCGAAGACCTCGACCGCGCCGCACGAGAGCGAGGCGCCGTCCAGGTCCGGCGAGCGGAACTCGTCGACGTACGCGACGTGGCTCCCCTCATCCGCGATGATCAGCGTGCGCGGGAAGACCGCGATGCCGGCCTCATCGATCCAGCGGGCAACGCGGATCGGATCCTCGATCCGCACGCCGCGCGGCACGTAGAGGAAAACGCCCGCAGTCCAGAGCGCCGCGTTCAGCGCCGCGAACTTGCCGGCCTCGGCCGGGACCGCCTGCGTCGCCAGGTGCTCGCGCACCAGCTCCGGGTGCTCCCGCGCCGCCGTCGCCAGGTCGAGGAGCAGAACGCCCTTCGACTTCAGCGACTCGTCCAGCCACGTGTCCACGATCGACGCGCCGACCTGGACCACCCAACCCGCGGCCGCCTTGCCCTCCAGCAGCGCCCGCGCGGGGGCGGCATCCGCCGCGGCGTCCGGCTCCGCCAGATGGACGTCCTCGAGCGAAAGCTTCGAAACCTCCGTGTAGCGCCACTCCTCGAGCTTCGTCGTCGGGAGCGGCGTCTCCTCGTAGACCCGCCAGGCCGCGAGCCGGCGCTCGCGCAGCCACTCGGGCTCGCCATGCGTGCGCGCAACCGCCGCGTCGCGGTTGAACGCGGCCGTCACGCCCTCGATCGTCTTCGTCACGTCAACCAACGCTCCCCTCCATCTCCAGCTCGATCAGTCGGTTCAGCTCCACCGCGTACTCGAGCGGCAGCTCCTTGGCGATCGGCTCGATGAAGCCGCGCACGACCATCGCCGCCGCCTCATCCTCGCTGAGCCCGCGGCTCATCAGGTAGAAGAGCTGCTCCTCGCCGATCTTCGAGACCGAGGCCTCGTGCCCGACGTTCGCCGTGTGCTCCTCGATCTCGATGTACGGGAACGTGTCCGTGCGCGACGTGTCGTTGATCAGCAGCGCGTCGCACTCGACGTTCGACTTCGCGCCCGTCGCCCCCTCGTAGACCTTCACCAGCCCACGGTACGACGCGCGGCCCGTCCCCTTCGAGATCGACTTCGAGATGACCTGCGACGTCGTGCGCGGCGCGGCGTGGATCACCTTGCCGCCCGTGTCCTGGTGCTGCCCATCGCCGGCGTAGCCGATCGACATGATCTGCCCGTGCGCGCCCTCACCGACCAGGTAGCACGACGGGTACTTCATCGTCAGCTTCGAGCCCAGGTTCCCGTCCAGCCACTCCATGTGCGCGTCCTCGTGCACCAGCGCCCGCTGCGTGACGAGGTTGTACATGTTCTTCGACCAGTTCTGGATCGTCGTGTACCGGAAACGCGCACCCTTCTTGACGATGATCTCGATCACGCCCGAGTGGAACGAGTCCGTCGAGTAGACCGGCGCCGTGCACCCCTCGATGTAGTGCGCGTGCGAGCCCTCGTCCGCGATGATCAGCGTGCGCTCGAACTGGCCCATCTGCTCCGCGTTCACGCGGAAGTACGCCTGGAGCGGGATGTCGACCGTCACGCCCTTCGGGATGTAGACGAACGAGCCGCCCGACCAGACCGCCGAGTTCAGCGCGGCGAACTTGTTGTCCCCCGGCGGCACGACGGTGCCGAAGTGCTCGCGGAACAGCTCCGGGTACAGCTTCAGCCCGTTCTCGATCGACTCGAAGATGACGCCCTTCTCTTCCCACTCGTCCTTGAGCGAGTGGTAGACCATCTCCGACTCGTACTGCGCGCCCACGCCCGCAAGGACACGACGCTCCGCCTCCGGGATCCCGAGACGCTCGAACGTCTCCTTGATCTCCTCCGGAACGTCGTCCCACGAACGCTCCATCTGCTCCGCGGGCTTGATGTAGTAGTAGAGATCGTCCAGCACCGCGTCGAGCTGCGAAAGGTCACCGCCCCACGTCGGCATCGGCTTCGACTGGTAGATCTCCAGCGCCTTCAGCCGGAACTCGAGCATCCACTCGGGCTCCTCCTTGTGCGCGGAAATCTGGCGGACGACCTCCTCGCTCAGCCCCCGCTGCGCCTTGAAGACCGGCTTGTCCTTCGTGACGAAGCCGTACTTGTACGTGTCAAGACCGAGGCCCTCGATCAGTTCCTTGTCAGAAGACATCGCTCCCCCTCATCCTGCGGTGACTGTGGGCGCCGCTGGCTCAGCTGGGCCGGCCTTCGGCCGGCGGGTACGGCCGCCTCCGGCGGCGGGTGGCCGCTTCGCGGCGGGTCTGGCCGCGAGCGGCGCCGCCCCCGCCACGCAGCGGCCGCTCCCGCGAGGCGGCGACGGAGGTCGTCAGACCGTAGTCGCCGGCTCGCCCCTGTACAGCTCGTACCCCCGCTCTTCCAGCTCGAGCGCCAGCTCGGGGCCCCCCGACTGCACGATCCGCCCGTTCGCCATCACGTGCACGAACTGCGGCTTGATGTAGTTCAGGAGACGCTGGTAGTGCGTGATCATGAGGACCGTCATCTCCGGACGCTCCTCGTGCAGCTTGTTCACGCCGTTCGAGACGATCTTCAGCGCATCGATGTCCAGGCCGGAGTCCGTCTCGTCCATGATCGCGAGCGTCGGCTCCAGCATCGCGAGCTGGAGGATCTCGTTGCGCTTCTTCTCACCCCCGCTGAAGCCGTCGTTGACCGAACGCTCGGCGAACGACGGGTCCATCTCCAGGAGCTGCATGCGATCCAGCAGCTTCTCCTGGAAGTCGAAGATGTCGATCTCCTCGTCCGGGTTCTTCGCCTGAAGCGCCGTGCGCAGGAAGTTCGCGATCGACACGCCCGGGATCTCCATCGGGTACTGGAACGCGAGGAAGACGCCGGCGCGTGCACGCTCGTCCGCCTCCATCTCCAGCAGGTCCTGCCCCCGGTACAGAACGCTGCCGCCCGTGACCTCGTACGCAGGATGCCCGCTCAGCACCTTCGCCAGCGTGCTCTTCCCGGAACCGTTGGGCCCCATGATCGCATGGATCTCGCCCGCCTTCAGCTCCAGGTCCACGCCCCGCAGAATGGGCGTGCCGTCCTCCGCGACCACGGCGTGCAGATCGGAAATCTTCAGAAGCGGCTCACTCATTGCTCTCCTCAACCTCAAGGTGCGGCGGCCAGGTTTCAAGAATGATTCTGAATATCACCCAAACCTACCCCACCCCCACGGACATGTCAAGGGCCGAAAGACCGGCACGGCGCATGGTTTCTGCGTATGATTCGCCAGCCCGTCGGGCGTTGTAGATTGAGGGAGCAGCGGGTGTGATCCGCCCGGGCACGGCGCCCGGGACACGACGCGTCTTGCCGCGGTGGACGGCCCCGGCCGATCGTGGCGCCGGGGCGTGCGGCACTTCATCCAGACGGCCCGGCGCGGGGCCGGAGAAAGAGGAGAGAGCATGGAGCGGGTGATCCTGGTCCTCGGGGGCGGCGGGGTGAAGGGGATGGCGCACGTGGGGGCGTGGAAGGCGTTGGAAGAGGCGGGCGTGGAGGTGGCGGAGATCGTGGGGACGAGCATCGGCGCGCTGGTGGGCGCCTGCATCGCCGGGGGGATGGGCTGGCGGGAGCTGGCGCCGCTCGCGGTGTCGCTGCGCAAGCGGGACATCGTGTCGATGAACGGCCGATCGGTGCTGCTGAACGGGATCCGGCAGCAGAGCCTGTTCCATGGGGAGCGCCTCCAGGAGTTCATTCGGTCGGTCCTGCCCGTGGAGCGGTTCGACGAACTGTCGCTGCCGCTTTCGGTGAACGCGGTGGATCTGGAGACGGGGGAGACGGTGTGGTTCGGCGCGGGCGGCCGCACGGACGTGCCGCTCGCGGATGCGGTCTACGCATCGTGCGCGCTTCCGCTGTTCTACCCCCCTGCGGAGATCGGGGGCCGGCATTTCGTGGACGGCGGCGTGGGCGCCGCGCTGGCGGTGGAGCGGGCGCGGGACCGGGGCGCGGACCTGATCATCGCGGTGGATGTGTCGGCGGGGCCGGTGAAGGATTCCCTGGACACGATCTCGAAGGGGATGGTGGCGATCCATCATCGGGTCTTCGACATCATGAGCCACGCGAGCCGTCAGGCGATGCTCCGCGACTGGAGCGGCCCGCCGCTGGTGCACGTCCGCCCGCGGCTGGACGGGATCTCGACGTTCGACTTCACGCGTACGCACTACTTCCTGGAGGAAGGCTACCGGGCGACGCGCGCTGCGATCACGGACCATCCGGGCGTCGCGGTCCCGGCGGACTGAGATCGGGGCTCGCCGCGGCGCGTTCGGCGCGGGACAGCGCGGCCGCGAGCGCTGTCAGCCAGGCGAGCCCGATGAGCGCACCGGCCAGGATGTCGCTCGGCCAGTGGACGCCCATGCGGAGCCGGCCGAGGAGGACGAGGCAGACGGCGGCGAGGGCGAGGAACGCGGCGGTCGCACGCTCGCTCGCGCTGGACGAGGACCTTGCCCACAGAAAGGCGAGCATCCCGTAGACCGCGGTGCTCTTGGCCGTGTGCCCGGACGGGAAGGAGGCGAAGCCGGGCGCGGCGATCCCTTCCAGGATCAGGTCGGGCCGGGGCCGGTCCCAGAGGATCCAGGCGAAGCGTACGATCAGGTCGAGCCCGACGAAGGCGATCACGATCGAGAGCGCGTGCAGCGGACGGCGGTCCATGGCGGCGACGCCGGCTGCGAACGCCACGACGATCGCGAGCGTGATGTCGGTCCCGAGCGATTGCAACCACACCGCAGTGCTGAAGGAGAGGGGTAGCGAGGCCTCGAGGGCGCGCAGGAAGTCGGCCTCCCAGGCGAACGCGCCGCCGTAGGCGAGGCGCCGGCCGCCGTGGACGAGCCCGACGACGAGGAGGAGGACGACGGCGCACCCGGCGGCGAGTGTGGCGGCCCACTGGCGCCACGCGCGGTCCGGGATCGTCGAGGCGCCTTCACGGAAGCGGGCGACGAGGTCGCTCGCGACGCGGATGGCGACCCAGCCGCTCCTACGGCCGGCCTCGCGGGCGGAATGCCCGTCGCACTCGCCGCTCGCGCCATCGTCGCGCGGGGTGCCCGGCTCGCTGCGGGCGCCCCGTTCGCTCATAGTGCGGGCGCCGGTGTGGTCTCGTCCACCCCGTGTTCCTCGCCCGTGCGCGTCGCCGACCAGGTCAGGTGGAAGCGGATGAAGAGGGCGGCCAGGGTGTCGGCCGAGGCGGGCACGCCTCTCGAGAGGTCGGTGATGACGTCGTCGCGGCGGGCGAGGATCGAGTTCATCTCGCCCGCGACCTCGGCCGGCGCGTGGTCGATCGAGGCCTGGAGCCCGGTGAAGAAGTCGCTCGCCGTACGGCGCGCGGGCTCGTAGCTCTCCCGCCCCGCCTCGACCGCGGCAACGCCGAGCTCAGTGGCGAGCTCCTGGAACGTGAGGTTGCGCTCCAGCTCGGCGACGCGGCGTTCGAGACGCTCCGCGCGCAGGAACTGCCAACCGAACCCCACGGCGAACGCGGCTGCGACGCCGAGCGCGACGAGCAGCCCCTTCTTCCATCGATTCATTCCCGGCCTCCTGTTCCGGCCATCGCATGGACGATGCGGTCGATCGTCCGTCGCACGACGCTCCCGGGCACGCCCGAAGCGTTCGTCATGACACTGAAGATCAGGTCGCGTCCATCCTCGGACCAGACGTATCCGCCCAGCGTGTTGACGTGCGTGATGGTCCCGGTCTTGGCGTGGACGCGTCCGTCGAGCCCCTGGAGCCGGTCCTCCAGCGTGCTCTCCGGCTCGCCCGGCTCGGGGAGCGCGTCGCGGTAGGCGGCGCCCCAGGGTTGCCGTCTCACGTGGTCGAGGAGCTGTACGATCGCATGCGGGGTGAGCAGGTTCTGGACCGAGAGGCCCGAGCCATCGACGAGGTAGAACGCCGTCGAGTCGATCCCGACGACGTCGATCAGGTAGCGCCGTTCGACCTCACGGCCGGCGGCCCACGTGCCGTGCCCCGTCCGCTCGGCGCCGAGCGTCTTGAGCACCTGCTCGGTGATCCAGTTCTGGCTGGGCTCCAGGATCGCCGCGATGATCTCGCGCATCGGCGGCGACGTCCAGGTGGCGAGGCGTCGGGCGGGTGCGGCATCCGGCGCCCGTTCCGCCGCCACGGCGACCGTATCGGACGGGGGTATCGTGTCGCGGTCCCGCGTCGTGCCGACGAGGGCGGCCGCTTCCGCGGAGTCGTAGACGACGCGCACGTCTCCCGCGATCTCGATCCCGCGCCGCTCGAGCGCGGCTCTGAGCACGCGGCCGGCGTGGAGCGCCGGATCGACGACGGCGAGCCGGAGCGTGTCCGGCGCCGCGTCGAGGGCGATCGTGCCGAACAGGTCGAGGTCGTAGGAGGCGGGCGCGCGTGAGGCGCTGATCCGGGTCCGGGCGCCCGCGCTGTCGGTCACGATCCGGTTCCGGAGCGCGAACGCCTCGGCCGGCTCGGGGAAGACGACGGTCGCGGGCTCGCCGGGCGCGGCGCCGGGCCAGACGATTGCCACGGCGGCGGCTTCTGCGATCGCGAATGCTGCGACGGGCGCGGCGTAGGCCCACGGCAGGTCGCCGATCTCCCAGGAGGGGTGGATGTGCCGGTCGTCGAAGCGGCTCGCATCGACGATGAGCCCGCCCTCGACGCGGCGGATCCCGGCGGCGTGGACCGAGTCGGCGAGCGCCTCGAACGGCGCGAGGTCGCTCTCGAAGAAGCGGGCGGACATCGTCGGGTCGCCGCTCCCTAAGACGACCAGTTCCCGGGCCACGGAGTCGGCGGCGCCGGTCGCGTAGAGCGCAGTCCGGTAGCGGTAATCCGGCCCGAGCTCCGCCATGGCGACCGCCGTGGGCACGAGCTTCATGTTCGAGGCCGGGATGAAGTGCTTGTCCGGATTCAGCCGGTAGAGCACGCGGTCCTGTTCCGGATCGTAGACCTCGATCCCCCAGTGCGTGCGGTCGAGGGGCGGCGCGGCGACCGCCGAGTCGGCCACCTGGCGAAGCGGCGGCGCCCCGGGCCGCGCGCCGGGCGCGCTCGCGCACGCCGCGAGGAGCGGGACCAGCAGCGCGAAGCGCACGACGCCGGCCGGGCCGGCGGCGCGCGCTCGCATCGCCAATCGTCCACGCCTGCCAGTTCTCACCGCATCCTCCGTGTCGACCCGTGTCGCTGGGCGTGTGCGCCCGTGCGGGAAATGAAGCGGCGGCGCCGGGCTTGCGCAAGGTAGTCGGAGGATGGCGGAGCGGTGTATACTTATGCACTCCAGCGGCGACAGGACCCCCGAATCGAGAAGGCGATGACCCCCGACCCCCTCGACCCCGGCCAGCTCGGCCTCGGCGACATGGACCCCGAAGCGTTCCGCCGCCACGGCCATGCGGTGGTCGACTGGATCGCCGACTACCTCGCGGACCCTGAGCGGTGGCCGGTCTTCCCCCGCGTCGCACCCGGCGATGTGCGCGCGGCGCTGCCGGCGGAGCCGCCGCGGCGCCCCGTGCCGATGGCGGAACTGCTCGAGGATTTCGAGCGGCTGATCGTGCCCGCGACGACGCACTGGAACCACCCCGGCTTCATGGCCTACTTCGCGATTACGGGCTCGGCGCCGGGGATCCTGGGCGAGATGCTCGCATCGGCACTCAACGTGAACGCGATGCTCTGGCGGACGGGCCCCGCGGCGACGGAGCTCGAGGAGGTCGCCCTCGACTGGCTGCGTCAGCTCCTCGGGCTGCCTGCGGGGCTCGACGGGACGATCAACGACACGGCCTCCTCGAGCACGCTCTACGCGCTGGCGGCGGCGCGAGAGGCGGCTGGGCTCGGGATCCGGCAGGAGGGGTTGGCCGGTCGCGCCGAGCTGCCGCGCCTGCGGGTCTACTGCTCGGCCGAGGCGCACTCCAGCGTCGACAAGGCGGTGATCACGCTGGGCCTCGGGCTGGACGGGCTGGTCCGGGTGCCGACGGACGGCGAGCACCGCATGGACGTGGCCGCGCTCGAGCGCGCGATCGCGGAAGACCGGGCGCGCGGGATCCGGCCGATCGCCGTGGTGGCGACGGTGGGGACGACGTCGACCACGGCGGTCGATCCGGTCCCGGCGATCGCCGACGTGTGCAGCCGCGAGGGGATGTGGCTGCACGTCGATGCATCGTACGGCGGCGCGCTCGCGATCGTGCCCGAGCACCGGTCGGTGCTGGCCGGGTGTGAGCGCGCCGACTCGATCGTGGTCAACCCGCACAAGTGGCTCTTCACGCCGATCGACTGCTCGGCGCTCTACACGCGCCGGCCCGAGGTGCTGCGCGCCGCGTTCAGTCTGGTGCCGGAGTACCTGAAGACGACAGAGGCGCCCGAGGTGCGGAATCTGATGGATTACGGCGTCGCGCTGGGGCGCCGCTTCCGTGCACTCAAGCTGTGGTTCGTGCTGCGCTACTTCGGCGCGGACGGGATCGCGGACCGGCTGCGCGAGCACGTGCGGCTGGCCCGGCTCTTCGCCTCGTGGGTCGACGAGGCCGAGGATTTCGAGCGGCTCATGCCGGTGCCGATGTCGGTCGTCGTCTTCCGCTACCGGCCGGCGAGCGTGGAGGAGGCGGAGGTGGAGGCGCTGAACGCGGCGCTCCTGGAACGGCTGAACGCGACCGGCGAGGTCTTCCTCTCGCACACGCGGGTGGACGGCAAGTTCGCGCTCCGGCTCGCGATCGGGAACCTGAGGACGGCGGAGTCGCACGTGCGGCGGGCCTGGGAGCTCATGCGCACGCTCGCCGCAACCGGACCGGTCGGTGGGCGGCTGGACGAGTAGCGGGGCCGTAGGCGACGATGCATCCGATCGATCTCGCCGTCGTCGGCGTGTACGTGGCCGCCATGCTCGGGGTTGGCGTCCTGGTGTCGCGGCGGATCCGCGGTTTCCGCGACTATTTCGTGGCCGCCGGCCGGCTGACGACGCCGCTCCTCGTCTGCACCCTCGTCTCCACGTACTACGGCCTCGACGTCCTCTTCGGGAACTCGGAGGTCAGCTACCTCGAAGGCGTGGTCGGCTTCTTCGGCTACACCCGGCCGTACTACGTCGCGATCCTGATCGCCGCGCTGGTCGTGGCGCGCAAGCTCCAGGGGCACGACTTCCTCTCGCTCCCGGACGTGGCGGCGCACTACTACGGCAACGGCACGCGCGTGGTCGTCGCGCTCGCCAGCGCGTTCTACTCGCTTCCGTTGATCAGCGTCATGGGGATCGGGATCCTGCTGGACGTGCTGGCCGGCGTCCCGTTCCCGGTCGGCGTACTCGTCGGCGCGACCGTCTCGGTCGTCTACACGCTCCTCGGCGGCCTGCTCGCCGACGCGCTGACGGACACGCTCCAGTTCGTGCTCATGTGCGTCACGCTCGGGGTCGCGGCGGTGCTCACCCTCCGCGAGCTTGGCGGGATGGGCGGGATGCAGACGGCGCTGCCGGCGTCGTACTTCGAGCCGATGGGCACGTATCCGGCGTGGGTGCTCGTCGTCTTCGCGGGCTCGGCGCTCAGCGCGCTGATCGAGCCGGCGTTCTACCAGCGCATCTTCGCGGCGGTCAGCTACCGCGCCGTGCTCGTCGCACTGCTCATCGGGATCGTGCTCTGGGCGGCGTACGACTGGGTCGCGACGGTGCTCGGGATGGCTGCCGCGGCGCGCGGGCTCGAGGTCGAGCCGCGTTACGCGCTGATCACCGTGGTCGTCGACGTGCTGCCGGTCGGGCTCAGCGGGCTGTTCGTGGCGGGCGCGCTCGCCGCCGCCATGTCGACCATCGACTCCTACCTGCTCATCGCCGGCGGCAACCTGGCCTACGACCTCTACCGGCCGCTCTTTCGCCCCGAGATGGACGACGCCTCGGTCCTGCGCCTCACGCGGTGGATGATCGTGGTCTCGGCCGGCGCGTGCGTTGCATTCGCGCTCTTCTTCGAATCGGTCGTCTCGGCGTGGATCTTCATGAGCACGGTGCTGGTGGCGAGTGCGCTGGTCCCGCTACTCTTCGCGCTCTACGCACCCTGGCGCCCGCGCCCGGCGGCCGGGCTCGCATCGAGTCTCACGGGGCTCGGCGTCGCGGTCGGTTACTTCGCGCTGATCACGGCGCTCGGCACGGACGACCCCGAGTGGGGGACCCGGATCTGGACGCTCGACGTGGGCGGCCTCACGCTCTCGCTCTGGCAGGACTACGCGCTCCTCTTCGCGCTCCCGGCCTCGGCCATCGGTTACGCCATTGGGCACCGGCTCGGACAGCCTCTGTCGCCCGGCGCCGGGCCAGCGGTCGTGACGGTCCGCTCGGGCATTCACGATGAGGAGGCGCGATGAACGGCTGGGACCTGTTCACCTGGACGGCGATCGTGGTGCTCGTGGCGGGATCCGTGGCGGTGTTCGCGTGGTTCCTGGGCGCGGCGCGCCACCTTTTCCGAAATGACACGGATGAGCCGGATCGGTAGGAGTACGGCGACAGGCCCGACGCGCCTGGAGTACGACGACCGGGCCGACGGGGTAGGAGAACGACGGCTGGACCAACCTTGCTAGGGGCCCGACGGCCGGCCCGACCTGCCCACAGCACGACGGCCCGACCTGCCAGGAGCGCGACGTCCCGCCCGTCGCGCCCGCCTCACGCCCCGGGGCGAAGCGTGCCGTCCGCCAGCCGCTCGAGGATCAGTTCGCGAAAGAGTGCGAAGAGCTCCGGATCGAAGATCCGCCCGACGTCGCGCTCCATGATGCGGAGCGCCTCCTCGGGCGAGTGCGCGGCGCGATAGGAGCGTGTGGAGGTCAGGGCGTCGAAGACGTCGGCGACGCAGAGGATGCGCGCCGACAGCGGGATCATCCGCTCCTTGAGCCCGTCGGGGTAGCCCGTCCCGTCCCAGTGTTCGTGGTGGCTGCGGACCATGGGTCGCAGGTCCCAGGGGAAGTCGATCTGGGAGAGGAGCTCCGCCCCGGCGGTCGTGTGCCTCCGCATGATGGCCCACTCCTCGTCCGTCAGCTCTCCGGTCTTGTTCAGGATCTCGGCGGGGACGACGACCTTGCCGACGTCGTGGAGGAACGCGCCCATGCGGAACCAGGTCAGCGTCTGGTCATCGAAGCCGACGCGCCGGGCGAGCATGCAACTGTAATCGGCCACCCTCTGGCAGTGGCCGGCGGTGTAGTGGTCCTTGGATTCGATCGACTCGCCCCACATCCGCACGACCTGGAGATAGAGCTCCTCCAGCTCCCGGATGCGGGTGCCGACATCGGCCAGGTCGAGGCTGGCGCGCAACTCCTGGAACACGCGGTGCGCGTACGTGAGCGCGCGAAGCGCCTCGCCGTTGCGCTCCTGGGCGCGGTAGACCTTGGCCAGCTCGCGCTGCACCTCGCCGGCGAGGAGCGGATTCGAGTAACGTTCGGCGATCTCGGCGGCCTCGAGAAGGTGTGACTCCGCGCGCGACAGCTCGCCTCTCTCCCGATCGACGATCCCGTACCACATGTAGACCGTGCCGAGCGCGGCCCGCTTGTCGAGCCGGTCGGCCAGGACGAACGCCGCATCGCAGGCGGCGCGGGCCCGGTCGAGTTCGCCCATGTGGTAGTAGAGCTCGGCCCGGTTGCCCTCGACCAGGATCCAGGTGTGGCCATCGCCGAGGCGTTCGCACAGTGCGGCGCTCTCGTCGAGGTAGCGCTCGGCCACGGCCCACTCGCCCAGGTCGATGTGGAGCATGCCGAGGTTGTTGAGGACCATGGCGATGTACGCCTCTTCGCCGAGGGCGCGATACCCCTCTAGACTGCGCTCGTAGTGCTCGCGAGCGCTGGCCAGGTCGCCCCGGATGTTGGCGACGACGCCCATGTTCTGGTCGACCATCGCGACGAGGCGCGCCTCGCCCGCCTCCATCGCGAGCCGGCGCGCTTCGCGGTATTGCTTCAGCGCCGTGCCCAGGTCGCCCCACTCCTGGAGGATCGTCGCCATCGCGTTCAGCGCGTGGGCGATGTTGGCCGAATCGTCGTTCAGCTCGGCGACGGCGAGGCTGGCGTGGTAGCAATCCATCGCCTCCTCGGCGTTCCCCTCCGTGCGGTGCGTGTTGCCGATCCAGCGGTAGAGCGAGGCGGCGGCGGTGGGCGCCGAAACCGGATCGGTGAGACGGCGCAGTGCGGTTTCGTAGAGATCGCGTGCCTCCGCGTAGCGTCCGATGCGCTCGGCCTCGCGCGCCGCATCGACGAGCGGCGCGACTTCGGCGGGGAGCGTGGCCGCATCCGCGAGTTTAGCCATCCGCCACGCACACCCGGTTGCGGCCTTCGGTCTTTGCGCGATAGAGCGCACGGTCCGCGGCCACGACGAGCTCGATGGGACTCTGCATCTCCGGCCGGTACTCGGCCACGCCCGCACTCACGCTGAGGCGGCCGCCGGTCTCGTCGAGCACGCGGCGTCGGACGCGTTCGGCGTGGAGCCGTCCCCCCGTCTTTCCGGTGCCCGAAAGGATCGCGGCGAATTCCTCGCCGCCATAGCGCGCCGCCAGGTTCATCGAGCGCGTTTCCTCGCGGAGCACCCGGGCGAAGAGGACGAGGGCGTCGTCGCCTTCGCGGTGGCCGTAGGTGTCGTTGTACTCCTTGAAGTGGTCCAGGTCGAAGAGGACGAAGCTGAGCTCGCGCCCGCGCGTGGCGGCGGCGAACTCCCGCTCCAGGAAGAGGTCGAGCTGACGTCGGTTCGGGAGCTGGACCAGCGGATCGGTCATCGACAGCTCCCGCAGCTCCGCGTGCATGCGCGCATTCTCGACCGCGGATGCGGCGTAGGGCGCCATACGGAGCAACAGCCGGAGCTTCTCCCGGTCCGGGATGTCCTCGATCCACGGCCCGACGGCCATGAAACCGACCAGCCGCTGACCGAGCATGAGCGGGATCGTGATCCGCCCCGCAAGTGCGGGGTCGGGCTGGCCGGGCACGACGCCGGTGGCGAGCCCGAGCGCGGCTACCCGGGCATTGTCGTCGACAATGTCGAGCGCCTCGCGGAGCGCCACCCCGCTCTTTCCGATCCGCGCCTCGTCGCTCGGCGTGAGCATCCGCTCCTCGCCGAGCCGGACCAGGGCGCCGCCGGCCCGCGCAGCGGCACGGATCCAGTCGCCCTCGACGAGCCAGACGACGATCGGCTTTCCGACGAGTTGGTGGGCGTGGTCGGCCACGCGGTGGACGACCTCGTCCAGGTCGAGCGAGGCGCCGAGCTCGCGCGCGGCGGCGTCCAGTCGCTCGATCTCATCGCCGCGTCGCCGGGCCAGGACCGAAAGCCACGCCGCATCGACCGCGGTACCGACCAGATGGGCGACGGCGCTCAGGAAGGTCTCGTCTTCGGGGGTGAACGGCTCGAGCGGGCGCTCGGCGGCGAGGCAGCCGAGGAAGCGGTCGTCGCGGCGGAGCGGCGCGGCGATGAAGTGGGCACCCGGACCCTCGCCGCACACAATGTCCCCGGCACGGAGCCCCTCCAGCGCCCGGGTGACGTGATCGAGGCAGGCGCCGTAATCCCCGTCGCGGTAGATCGCCTGGATCGGACCGGCCGCGTCGTAGAGCCCGGCCAGGAACGATGTACAGCGAAGGACGCTCCGGATCGGCGCGTGTAGGGCAGGGAAGAGCTGGGCCGGCCCCCCGCTCGTGTCGAGGTGCCGCGTGATATCGAGAAGAGCGGCGTACCGCTCCTCCGACGATGCGACGCGTGAGTCGAGTCCGGTCGTAGGCCCTCCCCGGCTCAGGCCTGCGGCGCACGTAGCCGGTATTTGCGTACCTTGCGGATGATCGTCGGCCGCGAGACGCCCAACATCCGCGCCGCAAGCGTGTGATTGTTCTTGGCCAGCCGAAGCGTCAGCTCCAGGAGTTGGCGCTCCGCGTCCTCGAGCTTCAGCCCGGTGCTCGGGACGTGGATCGAACCGACCACCTGGTCCGGCTGAGAGGAAAGCGACGACATCGGGATGCTCGACCGCCGTTGCACCAGGATGTGCTCGGCTCCGATCACCGGGCCGTCGCTCAGGATGATCGCCCGCTCGATCGCGTTCTTCAGCTCACGCACGTTGCCGCGCCAGTCGTGGGCGTGCAGCAGCGCGATCGCGTCCTCGGCCAGCTCCTTTTTCGCGATCCCCTGCTCGCGACACATGGTGTCGACGAAGTGGCACGCGATCTCCTCGATGTCGCGGCCGCGCTCGCGCAGCGGCGGCAGATCGATGCGGAAGACGTTCAGGCGGTAGTAGAGATCTTCGCGGAACGAGCCGTCGCTGACCGACATCGAGAGGTCGCGGTTCGTCCCGGCGATGATCCGGCAGTGGATCTCATGCTCTTCGAGTCCGCCGAGGCGGCGGACCCGCTTGTCTTCGAGCACCCGGAGCAGCTTCGGCTGCAGCGTCAGCGGCAGCTCACCGACCTCGTCCAGGAAGACGGTGCCGCGCCCGGCCAGCTCCAGGAGCCCGCGCTTCTGCGTGTGCGCGTCCGTGAACGCGCCCTTCTCGTGGCCGAACAGCTCCGATTCCAAAAGGTTCTCCGGAATCGCCGAGCAGTTGATCGCCACGAACGGGTCGCCGCCGTTCGCGCTCGCGTAGTGGATCCCTCGCGCGAACAGCTCCTTGCCCGTGCCGGTCTCGCCATGGAGCAGTACCGTCGTGCCCTGGTGCTCCGCTACCCGCGTGGCCAGCGAAATCGCCCGTTGGATCTGCGGGCTCCGGCCCAACACGTTTCGGAACGCGAATTCCGACCCCAGGGACGCGCGGGAGCGCCCACCTCTCCCGGCACGACTCTCCGAAGCAGCGTCGCTCCAGCCCATATTGTCCACGGTGACGTCAAAGAAAGGGACCGTCCGGCGCTCGAGCCGGACGACCCACCCGCCTCCGGGCGACTCCTCCACGCCCCGCCGACGAGCCCAACGGTACGGCCGTGTAAAGTATCGTTCCACCCGGGTGCGAGCAATAGAATTGCTCGACCCCAAAAAAGTTCGCGCCCGAAGGTCACGGCCTTCGGGCGCGGCACCTCCTCGCGCGGACCCGGCCGCCGGGGAGAGCCCGGCCGGGTCCGGGATCCATCACCGACTCACCCCACCGCGAGCGCGTAGCCAGAGCGGAGCCGGGCAGCCGCCAGGAGTCCGGCCTCCCGATCCAGCGCTTCCTCGGCCGCCACGCGCTCCGTGACCGCCGCAGTCGTCGCGTGGGGCGGCTCCGGACCGGCGCCCATCGCCAGGACCACCGCCGCCGCCAGCACGAGGAACCCCCTACGATGCGCACGCTGTCGGATCATGGGACATACCTCGATCTGGAGGGATAGCGGGACGCCGCGGAGCCGCGGCGCCCCGGGAAGAGGGCAATCCCCATGCCACCCACGCCAATCGCATCGCACCCACCGCCCGGTCATGCACTTGCACGACATCGCACCGTGCCGCCAGCGGCGCGGCGTGTAACGTTTCATTACAACGATCCGGCACGCCGGCCGTCATGCTTCGTTACACTCCGTCCGCCGTGAAGGTGACGACGTCGTCCTGGATGGCGGCAAGGAATTCCTCGTCGACGTCCACGCCGATGCCGGGGCCGGTGGGTACCGCGAGGGTCCCATCGGGGCGGAGCTCGAAGGCGGGGTGGACGATGTCGCGGGCCCAGTAACGTCGGCTGGCGGAGGTGTCGCCGGGGAGCCGGAAGTTGGGGAGCGAGGCGAGCGCGACGTTGTGGGCGCGGCCGATCCCGGATTCGAGCATGCCACCGCACCAGACGGGGATGCCGGCGTCGGCGCACATGTCGTGGATGCGGATCGCGGCGGCGTGGCCACCGACGCGGCCCGGCTTGATGTTGACGATGCTGCCGCTCTCGAGCGCGATCGCATCGGCGCAGCGGCCGGGGCTGGAGATGGACTCGTCGAGGCAGATGGGCGTGTGCAACTCGGCCTGGAGCTCGGCATGGGCGAGGAGTTCATCGGCGCCGAAGGGCTGCTCGATCATGGCGAGATCGAAGCGGTCCAGGGCGAGGATGTGCCGCATCTCGGCCGGATCGTAGGCCGCGTTGGCGTCCACGGTGAGGGGGAGGTCGGGGAAGCGGGCGCGGACGCGGTCGAGCACGAGCTCGTCCCAGCCGTGGGCGATCTTGATCTTGATGCGCTGATAGCCCTCTTCCGCATACTGCTCGATGCGTTGGATCAGTGTATCGATGTCGGGCTGGATGCCGATACTTACACCAGCGGGCACGGCTTCCTTGACGCCGCCGAGCAGGCGGGCGAGGGAGACGCCGCGTCGTTTGGCCTCGAGGTCCCAGGCGGCCATCTCGAGCGCGGCCTTGGCCATGTTGTGGCCTTTGGCGGCGCGGTCGAGCGCGGCGGCGATGTCTCTGGCGGATTCGAAGGCGTGCCCGAGGATCGCGGGGATCAGGTAGCGCTGGAGGACCAGGCGAGCGGTGTCGACGGTCTCGTAGGAGAAGTTGGGTTCCTCGCCAGCGACGCATTCGCCGTACCCGCGCGTGCCGTCCTCGTCGTCGAGCTTCAGGAGGAGGACGGTGCGGTCGTGGGTCTGGCCGGAAGAGATGCGAAACGGCTCGTTGAGTCGGAGCCGGATCTGCTGGATCGTGACTTGGCGAATGCGCATGTAACGAAATCCTTGATCGTCGCGGATTGCGGGGGTAATATCTGAAAAGGGGCCTACCACCGAGCCGGATCGACCCAGCATTCCCGGGAGTCGATTTCAGGCCGAAGCTCAATCCGCACATGGATACGGAATCACCGACCCCAGCGCCGGTCAAGATGTCCGCCGTGGAGGGCGCGGGCAATGGCGCGGCGAGGGTGCTCGCCACCCGTCTACTCGCTGCAGGGTACGCGGGCGTGGCCTTGCTGTACCTGCTGGCTCCGCTGGACGGGCCGGGTCGGGTGGTGTTCGGGCACGTGGTCCTGGTGGCGGGTTCGACGGCGGCGACGGCAGCGTGCCTGGCGGCGGCGTACCGTGCGCGCGTCGGCTCGCGGCTGGCATGGCTCCTGTTTGCGGGCGCCGCGGCGATGGGTGTCGTTGCGCACGGGCTCTGGGCGGTTCAGCAGCTCGTCCTCGGGCACACGATCAGCTTCGCCTCTCCGATTTTCTACTTTTTCCTGCTCTTCCATCCGCTGTTCGGCGCGGGTGCCGCGGTTGCGCTGCGCCCCGCGCGCGCCCGGGGGACGACCGAGATCGTCATCGACGGCGCACTGATCGTCACCGCTGCGTTGCTGCTGGTCTCACGCTTCGTCTTCGAGCCGTTGGTGGAAAGTCCGCCAACCAACGGGGACGTGCTGGTCGTGAACGTGCTCGCCCAGTTGGGCGCGGTGAGCTCGACCCTCTTCGCGGGGCTGCTCGTGCTGTGGGGCGATCCGGTCTTCCCGGGCCGGACGGTCCCGGCGCTGGCAGGGACTGCGGCGGCGTTCCTGACGGTTTCGGTGCTGACGGCGACGGGCGCCGATCCCTCGCCGCTCTCGCCGGGCGACGCCTTCGACCTGCTCTGGCTCACCGGCTGGGTGCTCCTCGCGACGGCGGGGCTCGCGGCGCACCGTGTCCCGTCGGACCCGATGGCGGAAGCGGCGGCCGACCGGATCCGGCGACGCCTTCGCCGGGCGGTGGCCCCGGGGGCCGCGCTGTTCCTGGGTGCCGCCGCCGTGGACGCCGCGCTGCATCCCGGTGCGATGCGCCAGGTGGCCATCACCTCCGTCGGACTCGCGGTGCTGCTCGCGATCCGGATCCGCTACGCCGCCGCCGACGCTGAGCGAGGTGCCGAGCAGGGGGTCCAGCTCGCCCACACGCGGGCGCTCATCGAGTTGAGTCGCGCGCTTGCCGGTGCAACGGAGCTGAACCGCACGCTGGAGCTGGTCACCCAGTGGGCGTGCCGGCTGCTGGACGCGCGCGCGGCGGGGATCGAGCTGCTGACGCCGGACGGGACGACGCTCGAGATTCGCGCCGCGCACGGCCTGCCGGACCGCGTGATCGGGATCCGCTTCCCGGTCGAGAGCAGCTTCACCGGTTGGGTCTTGCGTCAGCGGCGCGCGCGGGCGACGCTGAACCCGAGCGCGGACCCGTATTTCCGCCCCGAGAGCATCGACTTCCTGGAGGACAAGCCGACGGCGGCGGCGCCGCTCCAGTTCGGCGACAAGCCGCTCGGCGTCCTCTTTGCCGCCAACCGCGACAGCCCCTTCACCGCGCGTGACCTCGAGCTCCTCGCCTCCCTGGCCGACCAGGCGGCGCTGGCAATCGAGAACGCACAGCTCTTCGAGCAGGTGCACGCGCTCTCCATGACCGACCCGCTCACGGGGCTCGCAAACCGGCGCCAGCTCGAGCGCGAGCTCGCCCGCGAGTTCGCGGCCGCGCGCCGGGGCCGAAAACTCGTCCTCGTGATCTTCGACCTGGACGGCTTCAAGTCGTACAACGACAAGTACGGCCACCTTGCGGGCGACGAGGTCCTGCGTGCCTTCGGCAAGGTCCTCGCCATCGAGACCCGGGCGATGAACCTGGCCGTGCGCTATGGCGGCGACGAGTTCCTGGCGCTGCTGACCGAGTCCGACCTGGCGGGCGCGCAGGTGTTCGTCCAGCGCGTGCAGGACCGGTTCCGCGCGGTCCTGGCCGAAATGGACGCCGGCGAGGTCGCCGTGAGCGCGGGGATGGCGCCCTACGACCCCGAGATGGGTTCGCCCGAAGAGCTGATCGCGGAAGCCGACCGCGTGCTCTACGAGGTCAAGGCCGGCCGCTCCTCGCGCCCGAGCACGTAGCAGCTCCGCTCCCCCTCCCGCACCACCTCCACCGCGACGTAGCCCCGGCCGAGGTACGCCTCGAACGCCGCGCGCGTCCTGGCGCGCCAGGCCGCCGCGAGCTCGGGCGACCGCGCCTTGAGCGCCTGGATGTCGGCGGGCACGGCAATACGGATGCGCTCGGCATCCAGATCGAGGTCTGGTTCGAGCGACTCGATCCCCGACGCCCCCGGCCGGGTCTCGTTGACGAGCGGCGCATCGGCGACGTCTTCGGCCGAGGGTGGCGGCTCGCCCTCCAGCCGCCGCCGCACCCGCTCGCTCGCGATCTCCCAGACCGCGATCAGCCGGTCCGTGCCGATCCCCTGGTGCAGCGGCGAGTCGGTCCTGCCGTAGAGGTCCGGGTGGTATTCGCGCGCGATGATGCCGAGGCGGCCGAAGTTGAGGTAGGCATTCTTCGACTCGAGCGGGTCGAAGGTCCAGTAGACGGTCTCGACGCCGAGGGGGAGGAGTGCGTCGCGCTGGTAGCGCTTGAGCCGCACGCCGAGCCCGCGGTCGCGCAGGTCCGGGCGCACGGCCAGCATGTCCGACCAGTGCACGAGCCGGCCTTCCTGGATTCCGGTCATCCCGAAGACGAAGCCGGCCAGGCGGTCGTCGGCATCATAGGCCGCGGCGGTCACGCCGCCGATCTTCTGCGCCGCCCAGAGGATGGCCGGCGGGACGAGTTCGCTGAAGGCGGCCCCCCAGATCTCCTTCTGGAGCGCGACGCAACGCTGCGCCTCCTCGATCGTCCGGACCGGCCGGATCTCGAATGCGACGTCGCTCACAACGTTTCCAGGAGTCGTGCGTAGAGCGCGGCGCGGCGCACGAGGTCCGCGACGACGACGTGCTCGTCCTCCGCGTGCGCGCCGCCGCCCTGCGGCCCCAGGCCGTCCAGCGTCGGGACGCCGAGCGCGGCGGTGAAGTTCCCGTCGCTCCCGCCGCCGGCCATCCCCTCGCCCAGCTCGAAGCCGAGCTCGGCCGCGAGGTCGCGAGCGTGGCGGTAGAGACGGAGCACGCCCTCGCTCCGTTCGAGCGGCGGGCGGTCGCCGCCGCCCTCGATGGCGACGGCCGCGCCCGGGAGCACGGGCCGGAGCGCGCGCAGCGCATCGTCGATCCTGCGCTGTTCCGCGAGCGTCGTGAAGCGCACGTCGAGATCCGCCCACGCCTCGGCCGGGACGACGTTCGTCGCCGTGCCGCCGCCCACCCGCCCGACGCTGATGGTCGTCCCCTTCTCCGGCGCCGCGAGCGACGTCGCACGGATCATCTGGTGCGCGAGCTCGAGGATCGCGTTGACGCCCTTCTCGGGCTCGAGCCCCGCGTGCGCCGCGCGGCCGCGCGTGATGATGCGGTAGTCGGCGATCCCCTTGCGCGCGGTCTTGGCCGCGCCGCCCGGGAGCGGCGGCTCGAGGACGAGCACGGCCGCGGCGCCGCGCGCCGTCGCCTCGATCAGCGAACGCGATGTGGTGGAGCCTATCTCCTCGTCGCACGTGACGAGCACGGTGACCGGCCGACGCGGCTGGACGCCAGCTTCGCGAAAGAGAAGGAGAACTTCGGCCAGGATCGCGAGCCCGGCCTTCATGTCGAACGTGCCGGGCCCTTCGGCGCGCCCGTCGACCACACGGAACGGCCGCTCGAGGATCGTGCCCCGTGGGTGCACCGTATCGAGGTGCCCGAGCACGACGACCGGCTCGAGGCCCGCCTCTCGGCCGGGCAGACGCGCCACTACGTGGCGCCCTCGGCCGGGCGCGTCCACCCACTCGACCTCCGCGCCGGCCTCGGCGAGCACGTCGCCGATGTCCGTGGCGAGGGCCGTGCAGGCGGAGACGTCGCCGGAGGGCGTCTCGTGCTCGACCCACTGGCGCAGGCGCTCCAGGATGCGCGCCTCGACGCGGGCGTGGTCCATCGGGATCATGGGTGGAAAAGATCTACTGGAGCGGGTGCTTCGGCAACTGCCGAACACTGAAGACGAAGAGTTCGACCGAGTAGAGGACGGGGCGCCCGCCGACGACGAGGAGGAGGCCGGCGACGAGTTGTACGGCGCGAGGTCGTGGACTTCGAGGGTGAGGACTGGGTGCTCGTGCTGCCCAACGGCGGCGGGGTCGCGATCGCTTCGGCGACCGCGACCCCGTGCCTGATACGGGCGGCATCACACCCCAAGCCGCCCGTCGCCCCCGGCGCACCATCACGCCGCGGACGCATGATCGTCACAACGGACGCCAAACGATCAATCTCACATCGGTGACACCGGTCTCACCCGCCTTGGTCTCCCTGGATCCGTCCACCGCGGCCACGACGATGTCCCATTCCCTGATGGCGCGATTCGTACTAC
>CAYPGK010000011.1:0-46717 GCA_964410055.1 uncultured Gemmatimonadaceae bacterium
GGCCGAGCAGGCCCGCGAGGGTGCAGACGCCGATGCCGTGGCCGCCGAGACCTAGACATACACGGAGGACGACAACGTGGGTGAGTTCACTGGGCGGTTGTCCGGAGAAGGGAAGCGGTTCGCCATCGTCGTGAGCCGGTTCAACGACCTGGTCACGGAGCGGCTCGCCGCTGCCGCCAGAGCCTGTCTCGTGCAACACGGCGTGCGCGAGGACGACATCGACACCTTCTGGGTGCCCGGCGCGTGGGAGCTGCCGCCAGTCGCGAAGCGAGCCGCGAAGGCGGGCCGCTACGACGGCGTGATCGCGTTGGGGTGCGTGATCCGCGGCGAGACGCCGCACTTCGACTACGTCGCCGGCGAGGCGTCGAAAGGGCTCGCCGCCGTCGCGCTCGAATCAGACGTCCCCGTGGCCTTTGGTGTGCTCACGACCGACACGCCCGATCAGGCGCTTGCCCGCGCGGGCGGAAAGAGCGGCAACAAGGGGTGGGACGCCGCCATGAGCGCGCTGGAAATGTCCGACCTCTACCGGCAAATGGAAGTCTAGCGTGCGCGAACGTAGCCGCGCCCGCGGCTGGGCATTGCAGGTCCTCTACGCGTGGGAGTCTCGCGGGCGCGAGAATTCGCCCCTGGCGATCCTGGCGGAGTTCGAGGAGGAGCGCCGGGTCTCGCGGGCCAGTCGGGAATATCTGGAGACGCTGGTCCGTACGGTCGCCGAGCATATCGACGAGATCGACCGGGCGGTCGAGGAGGCGCTGACGAACTGGCGGCTCGAGCGACTCTCGGTCATCGACCGCAACATCCTGCGGCTCGCCGCGGCGGAAATGTTGTACCTGGAGGATGTGCCGCCGCGGGTTTCGATCCAGGAAGGGATCGTGCTCGCGGAGAAGTACGGGACCGCGGAGAGCCCGCGCTTCGTGAACGGAGTGCTCGACGCCTTGTTGCGCCGGATCGAGGGGCGGTCCTGAGCGCCCGGCCCGGGGGGGAGAACCACTGAAGCTGCTCGTCGTCAACTGGCAGGACGGCTGCAACCCGCAGGCGGGCGGTGCGGAGACGCATCTACACGAAGTCTTCGGCCGTCTCGCGCAGCGCGGGCACGAGGTGACGCTCCTGGCGTCGGGCTGGCATGGTGCGGCCGCGCGTGAGGAGGTGGATGGGCTGGACGTCCACCGTGTGGGCGGCCGTTACACCTTCGGCCTCGCCGCGCCGTGGTACTATCGCCGGGCGCTGCGGGATCGCGGCTTCGACCTGGTCATCGAGGACCTGAACAAGGTCCCGCTCTTCACTCCGTACTGGGGTCGCTTCCCCCTGGTGCTGCTGGTGCACCACCTCTTCGGCAGGACGGCGTTCGAGGAGGCGTCCTTTCCGCTGGCCGCCGCGACGTGGCTGCTCGAGCGGCCGCTGGCGCGGGTCTACCGGGGGGTGCCGGTCGAGGCGGTGTCCCGAAGCACGGCGGAGGACCTGGAGCGGCGTGGATTCCGACGTGATCGGATCGTCGTGATCCCGAACGGGGTGGACCTGGCGTGGTACCATCCGACGACGGAGTCGCGCTTCGAGCGTCCGACGCTCCTGTACCTGGGGCGGCTCAAGCGGTACAAGCGGGTGGATCTGGTCATCCGGGCGCTGGCGCGACTGCGCGAACGGGGCGTGGATGCGCGTCTCCTCGTTGCTGGACGGGGAGACCACGAGCCGGCGCTGCGCGCCCTGGTGTCGGAGCTCGGCCTCGGGGGCGCAGTCGAGATGCTCGGCTTCGTGTCCGAGGAGGAGAAGCGGCGGCTGTTCCAGAAGTCGTGGGTGCACGTGCTGACGTCGCCGAAGGAAGGGTGGGGTATCACGAACCTCGAGGCCGCGGCGTGCGGCACGCCCACGGTGGCGAGCGATTCGCCCGGCCTGAGGGATTCGGTCGTGGACGGGGAGACCGGATTCCTCGTGCCCCACGGGGATGTGGCGGCGCTCGCGGACCGGTTGGAGCGTCTGATCACCGACGCGGGGTTGCGTCAGGAGCTCGGTCGCGGGGCGCGTGAGTTCGCGGAGCGGTTCAGTTGGAGCCGGGCGGCGGACGACACCGAGGCGCACCTCGAACAGGTGCTGGAAGCATGGAGGCGGTCGGAGCGGGGATCGACGGACGCGGCGTGAACCTCTACCCGGGAGGACGCATGTACGTCACGATCAGTGCACGGCGCTGCAAGGCGCCCGCCACCATTCGCCAGCGCGCGGAGGAACGGCTCACGCGGCTCCAACGCCTCGAGCCCGCGCTGATCGGCGCCGAACTCGATCTGTCGGCCCAGCGCGGGGTACACCGGGTGGATGCCCGCCTCGCCGTCGCCGGCTCGCCCGCGATCCTCGCGAGCGGCGTCGGCGATGATTTCCGGGCCGCCCTGGACGGGGCTGTGGACCGGCTCCGCCGGCAGATCACGGAGCAGAAGTCGCGGCGGCGGGTGCGCCCGGCCGAGCGTGTCCTGGTGCGGGTCTAGCAACCGGGGCGGAAGGTGTCGAAATCGTGAAGACGTTGACCGTCGAAGACCTGCTGCGGACCAAGGGCGAATCCCTTCAGTTCGAGCTGCTGGCGGGGGCGTCCGGTCTTTCGCGCCCGATCGAGGCGCCCGACGTCTCGAGCCCCGGCCTCGTGCTGGCGGGGTTCACCGAGCGCTTCGCCGGCGGGCGGATCCAGGTCCTGGGCGAGACGGAGATCAGCTACCTGCGTTCGCTTCCGGGGTCCGAGCTGCGGTCGGTCCTGGAAAAGTTCTTCACCCTCGGCATGCCGGCGGTCGTAGTGACCAAGGGGCTGGACGTGCCGAGCCCGGCGATTGCCGAGGCGGACCAGCAAGGCGTGCCGCTGATCCGGACGCAACTCAAGACCGGGGAATTCTACCGTCGCATCCAGCCGTACCTGGAGGGCGAGTTCGCGCCCCGGATCACGATGCACGGCTCCCTTGCCGATGTCTACGGCGTCGGCCTCCTCTTCATCGGGCGGAGCGGGATCGGGAAGAGCGAGTGTGTGCTGGACCTCGTCGAGCGTGGCCACCGCCTCGTCGCGGACGACGTCGTGGAGGTCACGCGTCGCGGAAACGATGTGCTGATCGGCCGGGGCCACGAACTCCAGGGGCACCACATGGAGATCCGTGGCGTCGGGATCATAGACATCCGTGCGCTCTTCGGGATCCGCGCCATCCGACAGCAAAAGCGCATCGAGGTGGTCGTCCAGCTGGAAGATTGGAGCTCGGAGCGGCACTACGACCGCACCGGCCTCGAGACGCACGAGATGGAAATCCTGGGCGTGGGGATCCCGACGGTCACGATCCCGCTCAATCCGGGGAAGAACATCACGGTGATTTCTGAAGTCGTCGCCATGAACCACCTCCTGAAGTACTCGGGGGTCCACTCGGCGAAGCTCTTCAACCAGCGGCTCCGGGAGGCCATGCGTCCGGTCCGGGACTACCTGGAAGAGGACTATGAATGAGGCGGCGCCTGCTCGCGCGATCATCCTCGGCCACGGCGCGCTCGCGGAAGGGCTGGTCGACGCCGTGCGTCGCATCTGCGACATCGACGACCAGACGATCGTACCGCTGAGCAACCTCGGACTCTCGCCCGAGCGCCTCCGAGAGGAGATCGAGGCCCGGCTGGGCGACGGTCCGGTCCTCGTCTTCACGGACCTGCCGAGCGGAAGCTGCAGCGTCGCCGCCCGCCGTCTCAGCGCGGGCCGGTCCGACGTCGTGGTCGTCAGCGGCGTCAACCTGCCGCTCCTGCTGGAATTCGTGCTGCACCGCCACCTCCCCCTGGCGGAGCTCGTCCCGCGGCTGCTCGAGAAGGGACGTGCGGGGATCGACAGTGCGCCCATGGAGCGCGGAGGCCATGCCCGTCCTACTGTATCGGGTCGATGAGCGGCTGATCCACGGCCAGGTCGTCGTCGGCTGGGGCACTCGCCTCCAGCCCGACCTGATCGTGGTGGTAGATGATGAGTTGGCCCGCTCCGAGTGGGAGCAGGAGCTCTACGGGCTCGGCCTGCCCCCGGAGATCGAAGCGGGATTCTACGACGTCGCAACGGCGCGCCGGCACCTGGACGAGTGGAAATCTGGGGCGCCGCGCGTGATCGTGCTCACGCGGGACGTGCGCACGATGCTCGAGCTGGCGGAAGGGGGAGCGCTCCGGGGCGAGGAGGTGAACATCGGCGGGATCCACCATGCATCCGGGCGTCGTGGGGTGCTGCCATACGTGTTCCTGACGGACGACGAGGAGCGGGATCTGCAGGCGCTGGAAGCCGAGGGCGTGGAGGTGAGCGCGCGTGACCTGCCGGACTCCCGTCGAGTCCCACTGTCGGAGCTCCTCGTGCGGGAGCGCCAGCGGCCATGAGCTGGGTCTGGGTCGCGCTCTGGGGCGGGGCGGTCGGGTTGGACGCGACTGCGTTCCCGCAGGTCATGATCTCACGACCGTTCGTCGCGGCCTCGGTGACGGGCCTCCTTCTCGGCAGGCCGTTGGAGGGGGTCGCGGTGGGCGTGCTCCTGGAGCTCTTTGCACTGGTGATCCTCCCGATCGGCGCGGCGCGCTACCCGGAGGCGGGGACGGCGGCGGTCGCCGCGGCGGCGGGGTACGTGACCGTTGCCGGCGGCGCGCAGCGCGCGGAGCTGCTCCTTGCGGCAGTGGTCTTCGCGCTGGTCTGGGAGCGGGTGTGCGGCGCGTCCGTGAACGCGCTGCGGCGGTACAACGAGCGGCTCGTGGCCGGGGCCGAGGACCGCAAGCCGCTGGGCCCGCGTCGCCTCGAGCGACTCCACCTTACGGCGCTCGCCATCGACTTCGGGCGCGGCGCGTTGGTGACGGCTGGCGGCGCCGCCCTCGCGGTCTGGGGGCTCGGCATCTTCGACAGGGTAGGGGGGATCGGCGAGGTCGCGGCGGTCGGTATACTGTGTGTGGCGGGCGCCGCCATGGCGGGCGCGGCACTTTCGCTCTTCGACGGGTGGAGCGGGCGGCGGTTTGCGCTCGTCCTCGGGGCGGTATGCGGACTGATCCTGCTGATCGTCGGCTGAGCCGTCCGGGGCGGTGGGATCGGGCGGCGATGGTGTTCCGCTCGTTCTCGGTCCAGAGCACGTGGAACTATCGGACGCTGATCGGCCACGGGTACGCCTACGCGCTGCTGCCCGCGCTCCGGGCCATCTATCGGGGCGATCCGGAGCGGCTCGCGGATGCGGTGGGGCGTCACGCCCGGCTCTTCAACAGTCATCCGTACCTGGTGCCCGTGGCTCTGGGCGCGGTGGCACGGATGGAGGCGGAGGGCGAGGATCCGCTGGTCATCGAGCGGTTCAAGACGGCGGTCCGGGGCTCGCTCGGCACGATCGGTGACCGGCTGGTGTGGGCCGGCTGGCGGCCGGTCTGCCTGCTCTTCTCACTCGCTCTGTTCATGGCCGGCGCGACGTGGTGGCTCGCAGTCGCGTCGTTCCTGGTGATTTACAACGTCGGCCACTTCCTTCTCCGGGTCTGGAGTTACCGCCTGGGGTGGCGGGAGGGTAAGCGGGTCGGCGAGCAGATGCGGCGATCGGGGATCGCGAGCATCCAGCGGGCGCTGCCGGTCGTGGGCGCGTTCCTGGTCGGGCTCGTCATCCCGCTGGCCGTTGCGGGGCGGCACCTGGCCGCGGCCGGCATTGCCGTGGAGCCGTCGATCCCGGTCTCGTGGATGGCGATCGCTGCCGTGGCCGGGCTGCTCGGCGCGCGTTTCGGCGCCCGGGTGCGCGGTCCCGTCGTCCTGACACTCCTGGGTATTGCTCTTTTCGGAATGTTTGTGAGGCTCCTGTCATGAGTTCAGCCTTCGTGGAACACGAACGGACGGTACGCATCAGCAACAAGTACGGCCTGCACGCGCGACCTGCGGCGGAGTTCGTCAAGCTGGCGAACCGCTTCCAGTCGGACATCTGGGTGAAGAAGGAAGAGATGCAGGTCAACGGCAAGAGCATCATGGGGGTCATGATGCTCGCGGCCGAGTTCGGCAGCGAGATCACGATTCGCGCGAGCGGCGAGGATGCCGAATCGGCGCTCGCGGCGCTGGCGGAGCTGGTCTCGAAGGGGTTCGGAGAGGAGTGAAGGTCTTGACGCTGATCCGTGACGGAATCCCGGCGGCGCCGGGGATCGTGATCGGCCCGGCGTACGTCCTGCGGTGGGAGGTGCCGCGCGTGCCGCACATCGTGATCGCGCCCGAGGAGATCGACCGGGAGGTCGAGCGCTTCCACGAGGCGCGAGAGTGGGCGAAGGCGCGAGTGCGGGAGGTCCGGGACCGGACCGAGGCGCGGCTCGGCGAGGTCGAGGCGAACATCTTCGATCCCCAGCTCCTCATGCTCGACGATGTCGAGCTGATCGACGGGACGGTCTCCTACATACGGGAGAACCGCCTTTCCGCCGCGCGGGCGTTCGAGCTCCGGCTGGTGGAGTTCCAGTCCGAATGGGTCCGGACCGGACACCCGATGGTCATGGATCGGCTGAACGACCTCACGGACGTCGGCAATCGCGTGATCCGCCGCCTGCTCGGGATAGACGATCCCGACCACTCGTTGAGCAACCTCCAGCAGAAGGTCATCCTGGTCGCTCGGGACCTGACGCCGAGCATCACGGTGCAGCTCGACCGGGAGTACATCCTCGGGATCGCGACGGATGCGGGGACGCGGACGTCGCATTCCGCGATCCTGGCGCGTGCGTTGGGTATTCCGGCCGTCGTCAGTCTGGGCGACCTCTCCCAGGTCGTGCGGACCGGGCAGGAGCTGATCCTGGACGGCCGGGAAGGTCGCGTGATCGTCGAGCCGACGGAGCGGGAGAAGAAGCTCTACCGCGAGCGCGACGTACTGGTGAGGGAGTGGGAGCAGGAACTGGTCCTCCTCGCACACCTTGAGCCCGTGACGCCGGACCACCAGCCGGTGCTCTTGAGGGCGAACATCGATCTGCCGGGTGAGGCCGGGGCAGCGCGTTCGCATGGGGCGCAGGGGATCGGCCTCTTCCGCACGGAGTTCCTGGTCGTCGGGCGAAGCGCGATGCCGGGCGAGGAGGAGCAGTACCTGGCGTACCGTCAGGTGGCGGAGGCGTTCCCCGAAGAGGCCGTCTACATCCGGACCTACGACCTCGGCGGCGACAAGTTTCCGCTCTTCCTCAACATGCCGCAGGAGGAGAACCCGTTCCTGGGGTGGCGTGCGATCCGGGTCTGTCTGGACACGCCTGAGTTGTTCCGTACCCAGCTCCGCGCGCTGCTTCGCGCGACGGCGCACGGTGACATCCGGATCATGCTGCCGCTGGTCAACGAGATCGACGAGATCCGCCAGACGCGCGAGCTGCTCGGGGAGGAAGAGGAGCGGCTCCGGAAGGACGGGATCCCGTTCAATCCGGGGTACAAGGTCGGGATCATGATCGAGACGCCGGCGGCCGCGCTCACGGCCAGCGATCTGGCGCGCCACGTGGATTTCTTCTCGATCGGGACGAACGACCTGGTTCAGTACGCGCTCGCAGTCGACCGGGGCAACGCCCGCCTCGCGCCACGCTACAACCCGTTCCACCCGGCGATCCTCAAGATGCTGAGACGGATCGCCCGCTCCGGCCGCGCCGCCGGAATCGAGGTGAGCGTGTGCGGGGAGCTGGCGTCGAGCCCGCTCGGCGTCTTCCTCCTGATCGGGCTCGGGATCACGGCGCTCAGCGTGGGGCCGTCGTCGCTGCCGGAGATCAAGAAGGTGATCCGCAGCGTGCCCGCATCGGAGGCGCGGGAGGCGGTCAGCGCGGCGCTCGAGGCGTCGACCGCAACGGAGGTCGCCGCGATCCTCACGGAGCGGATCGAACGCTGGCTCGATCTCTCGCTCTTCGCCGGTCGATGGGGCCCGACGAACGAGGGGCAAAGACCCGTCGCATGACCACCACGACACTCGTGGAGGGAAACCGCCGGTGAGCACGCGTCTCTACACTTCGGAATCCGTCACGGAAGGGCACCCGGACAAGATCGCGGACCAGATCAGCGATGCGGTCCTGGATGCGGTGCTCGAGCGTGACCCGAACGGCCGTGTCGCGTGCGAGGTCCTCGTCACGACCGGGCTCGCGCTCGTCGCCGGGGAGGTGACGACGGATGCGACGTTCGACCTGACCACGCTCGTGCGTGGAACGATCCGGGCGATCGGCTACACCGATGCCGACTACGGCATCGATGGAGACTCCTGCGCGATCCTCTCGACGCTGGACCGCCAGTCCCCCGACATCGCCGCGGGCGTCGACGTCGGCGGCGCGGGAGACCAGGGGATGATGTTCGGCTACGCGAGCGACGAGACGCCGGAGCTCATGCCGGCGCCGATCCTCTTCGCACACACCATAACGAAGCGCCTTGCGGAGGTCCGGAAGAAGGGCGAACTGCCGTGGCTTCGGCCGGACGGGAAGGCTCAGGTCACGGTCGAGTACGAAGGCGGTACTCCCGCACGGGTGCATACCGTCGTGGTGAGTGCGCAGCACGCGCCGGACGTTACGCTCGAGGAGGTGCGCGAGGAGATCGTCGCCAGGGTGATCGTCCCCGCGCTGCCGGGCGAGCTCTTCGACCCGGACCGCTGCGTGCTCCACATCAACCCGACCGGCCGCTTCGTGGTCGGCGGCCCCCACGGCGACACGGGCCTGACAGGCCGCAAGATCGTGGTCGACACGTACGGCGGCGCTGCCCGCCACGGCGGCGGCGCTTTCAGCGGCAAGGATCCGTCGAAGGTCGACCGGACCGGCGCATACGCGGCGCGGTGGGTGGCGAAGAACGTGGTCGCGGCCAATCTTGCCCGACGCTGCGAGATCTGCCTCGCCTACGCGATCGGCGTTGCGGAGCCCGTCGCGATCTACGTGGACACCTTCGGGACCGGCAAGACCGACGGGGACAGGATTGCCGCAGCTCTGCGAAAGCTCGTCGACTTCCGGCCCCGCGCATTGATCGAGAGACTGGAGCTCGCCCGGCCGATCTACCGGCCGACGGCGGCGTACGGCCACTTCGGCCGCGAGCCTTACACCGAGCGGGTCGACGGGCGGAACCTCGTGTTTTTCCCCTGGGAACGGACGGACCTCGTACAGGCGCTCCAGGCGGAACTGGGCGCCTGAGACTGGATGCGCCGCGGCTGGACGCTGGGCGCAGGATCCGACATCGTGGTCCCGGGGTACGGATGCGGCGAATACGGGCGGCGCCCCGGTCCCGGACCGTGCTCGAGCCCGCCGCGTGGCCGCATCATACTGATCGCCCGGGTCAGTCTCCCGGGCTGGAGGGCAAATGGTTGAAGTCACCGTACAGAGTCTGGGGCTGGATCGATCCTCGAACACGCCGGTCGTGATCCTCCAGGAGAAGGACGGCTCGAGGGTGTTGCCGATCTGGATCGGGCCGAGCGAGGCGAGTGCGATCGCCATGGAACTCGCGGGGATGAAGTTCTCGCGCCCGCTCACGCACGACCTCTTCGGCTCCGTGATCTCCGGCCTGGGCGGCGCACTTCAGCGGGTGCTGATCACGCGGGTCGTCGAGAACACGTACTTCGCCGAGCTGATCATCCGGCGCGGCTCGGAGGTGTTCAGCATCGACGCGCGGCCCTCGGATTCGATCGCGATCGCGCTGCGCATGGGCGCGACCATCTATACGAGCGACGAGCTGCTCGACGACAACACCATCGAGATCGCCGAGGCATCGGAATTCGAGGCGAGCGGCGAGGTCTCGACGGATGAGCCGTCCACGGGCGGCCTCAGCGCCGAGGAGCTCAAGGAGTACCTGCGCCGGATGAACCCTGAGGATTTCGGTCGATTCACGCCATGAGCAGTCTCGTACGTTTGGCCCGTGCCGTCGCGGCGGTGGGCGTGTGGGTCGCGCTCGCCGCCGCGCCTCTCATTGCGCAAGATCGTGCGGCAGGCTCCGGACTCGTGGGCCGCGTGGTCGATGCCGAGGGGCGGGCCGTCGCCGGACAGACGGTCTCGGTGCACCGGGTCTCGCAGAGCGGCGGTGAGGAGGTCGCGCGCGCCACAGCGGACGCCGAGGGGCGGTTCGAGCTCGAGTTCGACACGGATGCGGCCGGCACGTACTTCGTGGCCACCCGCTATCAGGGCGGGCTGTACGTGGGTCCGATGTTCCGCGACCTGAGTGAGGCTCCGCCGGATTACGTGCTCGTGGTCGGGCGTGACCCGATCGCGATCGGCGCCGGCCCGGCCGTCTCGAGCACGCCGCCGCCTCGACCTGCCGCATGGCCGTTGGTCCTGGCGATCGGCGTGGTCGGCGCGGGCGTCGTTCTGTTCCCGGTCGCGGCTCGCCGCAATCGCCCGCGCGCCGTGCGTACGCTCCTGCATGAGCTCGCGATCCTGGAGGAGCGGCGGGCGGAAGGACGCGTGGCGGACGAGGCGTACGAGGCGGATCGGTCCGCGCTCCGCAAACGGCTGCGCGACCTGGCCGGGGGCAGCCGGTGAGATGTCACTGGTCACCACGGAATCGATCATCCTCCAGACGTACGCGTACGGGGATACGAGCAAGATCCTTCGCCTCCTGACGCGGACGCACGGCGTGCGCTCCGCGATCGCGAAGGGCGCACTCCGGCCGCGCAGCCGGTACGGCGGGATCCTGGAGCCGTTCTCCGTGGGTTCGGCAGTGTTGTACCTGAAGGACGGCCGCGATCTCCAGACGCTCGGCGGCTTCGAGCTGATCCGGAGCGGACAGCCGCTCGGCCGGGACCTGCTGCGCTTCGGAGCTGCCTCGCTGCTCTCTGAACTGGTCCTCCGGTCCGCGAGCGAGGAGCCGGATCCCGGGCTCTACGACCTGCTCCGTGCGTCGCTGGCCCGGATCGAGGACGCGCCTTCGGGCGAGATCGAGGTCACGGCGCTCGCCGCCGCGTGGTCGTTGATCGGAAGGCTCGGCTTCGCCCCGTCGTTCGACGTCTGCATCGGGTGCGACCGGGGCCTCGAGCCGGGCGAGCCGGCGCGATTCGATTACGTGGCGGGCGGCGTGCGCTGCGAGGAGTGCGCGCCGGGCACCGCCGCCGGGCGAGAGCTTCCGCCCCATGCGCGGGACGCGCTGGTTCGCTTCGTCGCCGGGGAGTTGCCGACGCTCGAACGCACGGCCGCGCACTGGGCGCTGCTCACCCGGTTCCTGACCCACCACATCCTGGACGGGGGCACGCTCCGCTCCCTCGCATTCCTGTCGGAGGCGATCGACGCGGCATCATGCGCAAACTGATCCTCGGTACGGCCGGTCACATCGACCACGGCAAGACCACGCTCGTCCGTGCGTTGACGGGGACCGACACCGACCGACTGGAGGAGGAAAAGCGCCGGGGGATCACGATCGACCTCGGCTTCGCACGCCTCGCGCTGGGGGATGATACCGAGCTCGGTATCGTCGACGTGCCCGGGCACGAGGCGTTCGTGCGCAACATGCTCGCCGGCGCGACCGGGATCGATCTCGTGCTCCTCGTCGTTGCCGCGGACGAGGGTGTCATGCCGCAGACACGCGAGCACCTGGCGATCGTCGAGCTGCTCGGCGTCCGGGGCGGCGTCGTCGCGGTCACCAAGTGCGACCTGGTCGAAGATGAGTGGCTCGAGCTGGTCCTGGCCGACATCGAGGCCGGGCTCGAGGGAACGACCTTCGCCGACGCGCCGATCGTGCCCGTCTCAGCGGCGACGGGGGCGGGGATCGACGAGCTCCGAGCCGCCCTCGCCCGCGCCGCCGCCGCGGTCGAGGAGCGGCGGGCCGAGGATCTGGCCCGGCTCCCGATCGATCGGGTCTTCACCGTGCGCGGCACCGGTACCGTGGTCACGGGGACGCTCTGGAGCGGCCGCATCGAGCGCGAGTCGACGTTGCGTTTGCTCCCGTCGGGACAGGCCGTGCGCGTGCGAGGGCTGCACGTGCACGGCACGGAGGTCGAGCGCGCGGAGGCGGGGCGCCGCGTCGCCGTCGCGATCGCGGGCTCGGAACGATCGGACATCGCCCGGGGCGACGTGCTCGTCGGCGACGACGCCTGGCAGGCGAGCCGGATGCTGACCGTGCAGCTCCGGGCGCTGGCCGGCTCCGACTGGGAGATCCGGCCGCGCCAGCGGATCCGCTTCCATCTCGGGACCACCGAGGTGATGGGGCGAGTCGCGCTCCTGGGCGAGCCGCGGCTCGGCGCGGGCGAGGTCGGGTGGGCGCAGCTCCGGCTGGAGGAGCCCGTCGTAGCACGCGCCGGCGACCGCTTCGTCGTCCGCTCGTACTCGCCCGTGACCACGATCGGCGGCGGCATCGTGGTCGAGCCGGCGCCTCCAAAGAGGAAACGGCTGCGGGGCGGCGAGCCGGAGGCCTTCACAGCGGTGCTCTTCGGTGCGCCGGAGGATGCGATCCGCGCGCGCCTCGACATGGCCGGCTGGGGCGGCGTGCAGGTCCATGCGCTCAGTGTCGAGGTCCCCCACACGCCCGCCACGGTCGACGCCGCAGTCGCTGCGTTGGAGAGCGCCGGGGAACTGGTGCGGGACGGGGACCGGGTCTACGCCGCGAAGCTGGCGGAGCAGGGCAGGGCGCTCCTGCTCGATGCCGTGGACGCGTTCCACGCCGTGCACCCGCTCGAGCCCGGGATCGACCGCGAGGCGCTGCGGCGAGTCCTCCCCGAAGCGGCGCGAGGCGGACTCGGCGAGTGGCTCCTCGACCAGCTCCTGGCCGAGGGCACACTCATTGGCAAGGGCGGCGCGGTGGCCCGCTCGGAGTTCCGCCACTCGCTCTCACCCGAGCAGGAGCAGGCCAGGGAGCGAATCCTCTCGCTCCTCCTCGAAGGCGGGATCACTCCGCCGACGCTCGGTGAGCTGCCGGGCGAGCTCCTCTCCCGGCCCGACCTGAAGCCGCTTCTGCGGATCCTGGAAGAGGAAGGCGCGATCGTCCCTGTCGCCGCCGAACTGTACTACGCCCGCGGCCCGCTCGACGACGCGATCGAGTCAGTCCGGCGCCACCTCGCCGGGCGCGACGAGCTCGGACCCGCGGACTTCAAGGTCGCGCTGCCGCTCTCGCGAAAGTACCTGATCCCGCTCCTCGAGTTCTTCGACCGCACGGGCGTAACGGTCCGCCGCGGCGACCGTCGGGCCGTGCCGGCAAACTGAGCGTGGCCGGCGTGAAGTTTGCGCGGTCACGAGCACGGTGCTACTGTCGAAAACCTTGACCCGCCCCCGGGCCGCGTCCTATCATGGGGCGGAGTTCGAACGGCGGCAAAGCACCGTCTGAGTCATTGGAGGGCGATCGAGAATCAGCTACGGCACAGTCGTTCATGTGCGGAGGTGACGATGAGACGCCGGGGTCGCGTCGGTGTCATCCTCCTTGCGCTCGGTATCCTTTCCGTACCGCTTTATGGTCAGGATGCGGGAGGCGGCGCCCAGGTGGGCGACCGTGAGCGCGGTTTCCGTTTGGAGCAGAACTATCCCAATCCGTTCAATCCGAGTACCCGGATCCCGTTCGTCCTCGAAGAAGGCGCGTTCAAGGACGGTCGGCCTGCTGTGGTCACGATCCGGATTTTCAACATCCTCCAGGAGCTCGTCGCCGTTCCGACGGCGCTGAACCACCCCCTCGGGAACGGCGTCCCGGTCCTCGACCTGGTCTACGAGACGCCCGGCAGGAAGGAAGCGTTCTGGGACGGGAAGGATCGGAACGGTAGGGAGGTCGCCTCCGGCGTGTACTACCTACAATTGGTGGTCAACAACGAGAGCGTCGTTCGAAAAATGGTGGTGGCCAAGTAGCCGCCGCAGGCGTGATTGACACGAACGAGCGCCGGGACCGTGTCGGGCCCCGGCGCTCGTTCGTTTGCGTTCGCGGAGGACGGCCTCACGACATGACGTAGATGAAACGCCCGCAATGGTCGCAGTTGCGGATTTCGTCGTTGCGGTGCACATCCGAGGCGAGCGAGGTCGGGATCGAAACGAAGCATCCGTAACAGATGCCGTTGATCACCGGGACGACGGCCCGTCCTGCGCTCTTGCTGATGCGCTTGTAGCGAGAGCGGACGGGCGGAGTGAGCTCCTCCTCGAGCTCGGCGATCTTCTCGTCGATGCTCCGGACCGCCTGCTCCGGGTCGATCTGGAATTCCTCCTCTTCGACCTTGCGCTCGCTCTCATCCTCGACGAGGTCGCGGCGCTGGGCCTTGAGGTCCTGTATCTGCAATAGGATTTCGAGTTGCGGGTGCATTCGATTCCTTGCGCCGTGCGCGGTTAAACGGACTTCTCTTCCAGGAGCTTCAGGAACTCCTCGGGGGTTTCGATCTCGGCGAGCCGGGACGGCACATCCGGTTCCTTGGCGAACTGCGCGACCTTCCCGAGCACGGGGAGGTACTGGTTGCTCACCTCGAGCGGCGGCGCCACGATCAGGAAAAAGTAGTGGACGGGCTTGCCGTCGATCGCACCGTAATCGATGCCGTTCTTCTTGCGGCCGAACGCGACGCGCAGCCGGTTGACGACGAGCGAACGACAGTGGGGGATGGCGATGCCGCGGCCGATCCCGGTCGAGCCCAGGTTCTCGCGCCGCCGCAGCATCTTGAAGAGGATCGCCTCGCTCTTTTCGTCCACCCCGAGGAGCCCGATCAGCTCCTTCAGGATCTCGTCCTTGGTTTCCCCCTTGAGGTCGAGGCTGATCGCGTCTTTATCGAAGAATTCGCGCAGCTCCACGTCTGCCTCCATCGCTGTACCATTCTGTTGCATGAAGCGACGGAAAATATGTGGCGGACGGACTTGTGTCAAAAGGGGATGCGACGACGCGCGCCGGTTCCGGCGCCCCGGATCGCTTCGATTGATCGACCTCGTCGGCGGCGTTAAATTACTGGTATGAACGAAGATCTCTGGACACTGCTCGAAAGCGGGTACGTACCGCTGTATCTCGCGCCGCAGGCAGGGGTGAGCGAATCGCCGTTTCGCCGCCTGTGCCGCAGCTTCGGCGCGGATGTGGTGGTGAGCGAGTTCGTGAGCGCCGAGGGGTTGCGCCGCGGTAGCAAGCGGACGTGGGAGTACCTGCGCTTCGAGGACGCCGAGCGGCCGATCGGCGTGCAGATCTTCGGCGCCGACCCCGCCGCGATGGCCGAGGCGGCGGCGCTCGTCGAGGACGTCTATCGTCCGGACTTCATCGACATCAACTTCGGCTGCCCGGTCAAGAAAGTCGTCAACAAGAACGGCGGCTCGGGGTGCCTGCGTGACCTGGACCTGGTCCAGCGGATCATCCGCGCGGTCGACCGCGCGACGTCGATCCCGACGACAGTCAAGATCCGAAGCGGCTGGAGCGAGGAGATGCGCAACCCGGTAGAGATCGCGCTCCGTTGCCAGGATGCCGGTGCCAGAGTGCTCACGCTTCACGCTCGGACGCGGACGCAGATGTACTCCGGCCGCGCGGACTGGGACGAGATCGCGGCCGTGGTCGACGCACTGGAGATCCCGGTCATCGGGAACGGCGACGTCTGGACGGGCGAGGATGCGCGGCGCATGAGGGACCAAACGGGGTGCGCCGGGATCATGATCGCGCGCGGGTCGCACGGCGCGCCGTGGATCTTCCGTCAGGCGCGCGCCGCGCTCGAGGGTCTGCCGATCCCGCCGGACCCCGACATCGAAGAGCGCTTCGAGATCGTGCTGCACCACGCGCGCAACGCGATTGCCTTCGAGCGTGACGAGGATCTCGCGATGCGAGAGTTCCGCAAGCACCTCGGCTGGTACACGAAGGGGCTGCCCGACGGCCGGGTGCTGCGGCAGCGCCTCTTCGAGGTCACGCGGCTCGAGGAGGCGGAGGCGATCCTGATGGAGTACCGCGAGCGGATCGAGGTCGCGGCGTGAGGCGAGACCAGATCCTCCGGCTCCTGGAATCGGTCGCCGGGGGCGACGTCACACCCGAATCCGCGCTCGAACGCCTGGCGTGGGCGCCAGTGGAGGCTGTCGACGGCGCGGCCGAGGGCGTGCCCGTCGCGAGGATCGACCACCACCGCGCGCTCAGGAACGGCTATCCCGAGGTGGTCTTCTGCGCCGGCAAGACCGTCAGTCAGGTCGCGGCCATCTGCGAGCGGCTGGCCGCTCGCGGTGGAGGGTTCCTGGCGACGCGCGCGGACGACCGTACCCGCGAAATCCTCGGCGAGCGCTTCGCCGGGGCCGAGGTGCACGACCTCGCGCGCATCGTCTACCTGCCGCCCGAGGAACCGATCGAGCCATCGGGAGCGGGGCCCGTGCTGGTCGTGAGTGCTGGCACGGGTGACTTGCCGGTGGCGGAAGAGGCGGCCGTCACGGCGCGCGCCATGGGGAACGACGTCGAGCGGCTCTACGACGTGGGCGTCGCGGGGATCCACCGCCTCCTCGGCGAATCCGAGGTGCTCCAGCGGGCCGCGGTCATCATCGTCGTCGCGGGGATGGAGGGCGCGCTCCCGTCCGTAGTCGGCGGGCTGGTGGCAGCGCCGGTCATCGCCGTGCCGACCAGCGTGGGGTACGGCGCCGCCTTCGGCGGGCTCGCCGCGCTCCTGGGGATGCTCAACAGTTGCGCTTCGGGGCTCCTGGTGGTCAACATCGACAACGGCTTCGGGGCCGCATGCGCGGCGACGCGAATCGTTCGGGCTCGGGTCTCGGCCGGCTGAAGGGGCTCGGGCTCGCCCAGCCGGCGCCGCAGCGCGCCGCCGCTCTGGCGGTGGGCGCGATCTACCTGGGCACGCTCCTGTTCCTGCCCGGGCTCCCGACGAGTGCGCGGGCGGTCGCGGCCATAGCGACCGCGATCGCGACGGCGCTCGCGTGGACGCCTGTCGATGGGCACGTCCCTCGCGGATTGATCCTCGCCGCGGGGATCCCACTCCACCTCCTCGTCCTCGCCACGGGCGGTCTCGCCTCTCCCGCGCTCGTCCTCTTCGCACCCTGGCTCGCCTGGACGACTCTGCCACTTTCCGACCGCCGCCGCGCCGTCTTCGCGGCGGGTGCGTTGGTGGTCCTGGTCGGGGTGGAGCTGTGGGGACGGCCTGGTTTCGACGGAGCGAGCGCGGTGGAGGCCGTGCTGGTCGTCGCCATCGGCGTCGTCGTCGCTCGCTCCCTCCGTAGGCTCGAGCTGGAGGCGCTGACCCAGGAGCGCGCGCTCAGCCGGATCCTCGACGAAGCCGGGGCCGACGGGGAAGTGGGGGAAGCGGCCGAGGCCGTGCGCCGGATCGAGGAGCTGGGCGAGGTGCTGGACCGGGTGCGGGCGTCGCTCGGAGGCAACGTCGCCGTGCTCTGGGACGTGGATCCGGAGAACGAGCGCGCACGCCCGCGCCTCGCCCGTGGCGGGCCGATGCCGTCGCCCGCGCCGCTCCGGGGCGACCCGCTGGGCTGGGCGTGGGACGAGGGGCTGCCGATGCGGATCGAGAGCGCGCCGCGCTGGGCCGACGAGGGCGAACGCGCGTGCGTCGTGCCCGTCGAGCCCGGGTCCACGCGCGCCGCGCTCCTCTCGCTGACCTTCTCCGAAACGGTCGAACTCCCTGATGCCGAAGCCCTCGAGGCCGCGGCAGCGGAGCTCCGCGCGCTGATCCATCTCCAGCGCCGCGAGGCCGCGGCCGTCGCCACACGCACGCGCTTTGCGCTCCTCATGGAGGTCCTGCGCCGCATGTCGCGCGCGACGTCGGTCGACGTGTTCGCCGCGAGTCTCGCCACGTCGGCCATGGAACTGGCGGAGGGGAGCGGTGCAGCCGTCGCCTTGTGGGAGAACGATGCGGGCCGGATCCTCGCGGTGGTGGGCGAGGACGGCGGGCCGCGCGTGGGCGACGGGTTCGGGCCTCTCGACGGCGAAATGGGACTCGCCGCACGCAATGCGACGACGCTCCACCGCGAGCGGCGTCGCGGGGACGCCGGCGCGCCGCCCGTCGCATCCGCCACTGAGCGCTGGATCGCGGAGCCGACGACGCTCGTGGCCCTCCCGCTCGAAGACGCCGGCCTCGGCGTCGCGGGCGTCCTCGCCGTCTGGCGCACCGATGGCCAGCCGATCGATCCGGACGTGGTCGCGACGCTCGAGGCGCTCGCGCCCCACGCCGCACTCCAGTTGCACCAGCTCCGCGCCCTCGGCGACCTCAGGGAGGACGCGGCACGGGCGGATCACGATGGGCTCACCGGGATCCCCAATCGGCGGGCATTCGATGCGCAGCTCGACGCCGTGATCCGGTCCTACCACCGCTACGGCCGGCCGTTCTCGCTCATCCTCCTGGACGTCGACCACTTCAAGCGGATCAACGACACCTATGGCCACGAGGCGGGCGATGCGGTGCTCAAGGCGGTGGCCTCACGGATCGCCGGCTCGGTCCGCGACGTCGACTTCGCCGCGAGGTACGGGGGCGAGGAGTTCGCCGTACTGCTGCCCGAGACCGGGCTCGCCGGGGCGGTCGAGACCGCCGAGCGCCTGCGCAACGGCATCGCCGAACACTCCGTCGAGTGGCGCGGCCAGGAGATTGCCGTGACCATCTCCCTCGGCGTCGCCGCGGTGCCGGAGTGCGTGGCCGATGCGCGCGAGGCCCTCGCCCGCGCCGATCAGGCGCTCTACGCCGCGAAACAGGCCGGCCGAAACCGCGTCACCGCCGCGCCCTTCGGCATTGACTCAGGCCCCTGATTTGCTTAAATTCCAAGCGCTGGGGCCGACCTGGTTTCGACGTGTTTAGTGAAGTCGGCGCCGCGTGCCGAGGTCCCGTAACCTCGTAAAAAAGCGGGAACAACACACAAGTGCCAACTCTCAGATGGCGCTGGCTGCGTAAGGTCTAACCCTACGCACCTGTCTCCAGTCGGACCGGGCCCGAGGTAAGGCCGGAGGCATCGATCGAATCGGGCTGGCTCGCGTTCGACGCCGTACCGGTCGCGAGCGAGACGAAGTACGGCTGGTCCGGGACGGGCCGTTCGCTGGCCGATGAACGGACGAGAAACACAGAACAGCGAACTACGCACGTAGACGCGCTGAGGGATCTATTCGCGGACGCGGGTTCGACTCCCGCCGGCTCCATGGGATAGTGCCCGGCTCTCGAAAGGGGGCCGGGCGCTTTTTTCGGGCAGCGTAGCCGGCGGACACCATGAGCTGACCGGCCAACCCCCTTGCCGGGGCTCGGAGCTCGGTGGGCAGGTCCTGATGCACTCCCGCGACGACGCCGGCCGGAGCCAGTGGGCCGTCCTCCTCGACCCGAACGGCGCGGCGTTCGGCGTCATCCCGGTCGGACCGATGGAGATGATCCCGGGTGGTCTGGCAGAGTCGGGGCCCGACCGGCCGACGGGGCGGATCGCCTGGCTCGACCTGACCGTCCCGGACGCTCCGGCCACACGGGACTTCTACGAGGCGGTCATCGGCTGGCGGGGCGAGGAGGTGGCGATGCGGGACGGCGACGAGAGCTACGCGGACTACGCCGTGCTCGGTGGGGCAGGGAGCGCGACCGCCGGGATCTGCCATGCACGCGGCGTCAACGCCGGACTCCCGGCCGTCTGGTTGATCTACCTCCCCGTCGCCGACCTCGAAGAGAGTCTCCATCGCGTCGAGGAGGAAGGCGGGAGCGTCCTCAGGGTCGTGCACGGTAGCGACGGCAAGGCCCGCTACGGCGTCGTGAGCGATCCGGTCGGGGCGTGCTTCGCATTGGCGGCTGGGTGAAGGGCGAGGTGCGGCTTGGGGCGATCGGGCAGGCCGATCGCGATTCCTGGTCGCGGGTTTTGCGATTCCTGGCAGAATCGTTGAGGGCGCCGTAGGAGCGGCCGCCTGAGGAAAACGTTGCAGGTGACGCGCAGATAGTGCGTCAGGGCGCGGCCATCAGCGGCGGACGCTACCGCCCACCCCGCTTTTCACGCCCGGCCACGTGCTCCCCCTTGCCCCGCCGTGCCCTGCCAGCTTAGCCTTCCCACTATAAGACGATACGATGCCCGGCACGCTCGGGCCGTACGTCGGCGGGGGCGGGGACGGTTGCGTTCGTCAGAATTGACCACCGATGCGGGTGGAGATCGTTTCATGGGTTTACCTCGTAGGCTCGTCCTCGTCGTCGTCGCCGTACTCGCTACAGCCACTCCGCTAACCGGCCAGTCGCTGGCCGCTCCCGTCTCGAAGCCGGAAGGGGTCGAATCTCCGGCTCCGCTCTCCCTCGAAGAAGCCGTTCGCCTCGCGAGTGAACGCCACCCCCTCGTCCGGGCGGCGGCGGGCAGCGTTCGCGCGGTTCGGGGCGCTGCGCGGGAGGCGGCCGCCTTCCCGAACCCCATCGTGGAATGGAGCAGGGAAGGGGTGGGAGGCCTGCCGACGGAGGACCGATTCCTGACGGCCTCGCTGCCGCTCGACCTCTCGGCGCGGCGGCTGGCGCTGCGATCGGCCGTCGGCGCGGAGACCCTGCAGGCTCGGGCGGATTCGGCCGCGCTGGTCCGCCAGGTCGAGTACGAGGCAGCAACGGCTTACGTCCACGCCGCGCTCGCGACGGAACTCCTCGCCCTGGAGACGGCGCGGAGGGAGGCGCTCGAGGCGATCGCGGACTTCGATGCGAACCGCCTGCGCGAGGGCGCCGTCGCCGAGGTCGCGGCGATGCGGGCCCGGCTCGAGGCGGACCGCGCTCGCCTGGACGAGGCCGAGGCACGAGCCGAGGCGAGCCGTGCCCGTGCCGAGCTCGCGCGAGCGATCGCGATCCCCGTCGAGGATATGCCCCCTCTCGAGCCGCTCCGGTCACCACGGACGACAGCGCTCGACCTCGAATCCGCGCTCCAGATCGCCTTCGGCTCGCGTCCGGAACTCCAGGCCGCGAGAGCGGGCGTGGAAGCAGCCCGGCACCATCTGCGGGCCGAACGGCGCGGGGTGATCCCCGAGGTCGAATTGATCGGCGGGATCAAGGAGACGGCCGGCGACCGTGGCGCAGTCATCGGCATGTCGGTCCCGATCCCTCTCTTCGACCGCAATGGAGGCGCCCGCGAGCGCGCATCCGGCGACCGCCAGGTCGCCGAGGCCGTGCTCGACGATACTCGTGCCCGCGTCGAGGCCGAGGTCGTCGCCGCCTACACGGCGTACCACGATCTGCTTCGCGCCCTCCCGGCAGAGCGCAAGGCCCTGGGCGCGACCGGTGAAGAGGTCGCGCGCATCATCGAGGCCGCCTACCGGGAAGGCGGCGCGACCCTCGTCGAAGTCCTGGAGGCACGACGCGCGGCGGCGGAATCCCGCGCGAGCGAGCTTCGCTGGATCGCACAGCTCCAGCTCGCACTCCTCGATCTGAACCTCGCCATCGGCGTACCCCTCGTGGAGCCCTGATCGATGCAGAGCCGCAACCGATTTCCTCTCCTTGCCCTCGCGCTATCCCTGGCCGCATGCGGTTTGACCACGGACGACGCGACTTCGCACGAACCGCGGCCGGATTCGCAGGCGGTGTTCCTCACCTCGCGCGCCGTCGAGATCGGCGGCTTCGAGTGGGAAGCGGTCGAGCCCGCGCCCTGGCGCGATGCCTGGCGCTCGCCCGGCCGACTGACGCTGGACCCCGAGGCCACCCACCCGCTTGGCGCCTTCGTCGAAGGGCGGGTCGAGCAGGTCCTGGTACAGGTCGGCGACCGGGTCCGGCAGGGACAGATCCTGGCCACGCTGCACAGCCATGAGGTGCTCAGCGCGGCGGCCGAGCTGACGCGCGCCCGCGCTGCGCTGACCCGCGCCGAGAGCGAACTGCGGCTCGCGACGAACGAGGCCGAGCGGGCCGAGCGGCTCCATGCGCTCCGCGCGCTCTCCCTTGCCGAGTTGGAACGGGCGCGCACCGCGCTGACCGCTGCCGAGGCGGCCCGAGAGGAGGCCGCGGCCGAGTCGGAGCGGGCTGCCGCCCTCGTCGCCCATCTCGTCGGCGAGGATGCGGTGAACGACGGGCCGGTGCCTCACAACGCCCTGGTCCGCTCACCGATCGATGGCGTCGTGACCGCGCGCGAGGTCGAACCCGGCGCCGTCGTGCTCGTCGGCTCGCCGCTCTTCACCGTGAGCCGGTTGAACACGCTCGCGCTCGAGCTCCAGCTCCCGGAAGAGGGGGTGGCCGCCGCGCGGCCCGGCGCCACGGTCCGTTTCACTGCCGCGGCCTACCCTGGCCGCACCTTCGAGGGCACGGTGCAGCGGGTCGCGCCCGGGCTCGACCCGCTGACCCGGACCGTCGAGGTCGTCGCCCGGGTCGAGAACGCCGATGGCGCCCTCCGCCCGGAGATGTTCGTCGACGCCGAACTGCTCGGCCCGGAAGGCGAGCCGGTCCTGGCCGTCCCGGCCGATGCGCTCCAGCTCCTCGATGGCGAAAGCGTCGTGATCGCGGCCACGCCGCGGGATGATGGACTGGAGATCGAGGCAATCCCCGTACGGGCCGGCCGCCGAACCGCCGGGTCGGTGGAGATCGTGGCCGGGCTCGAGCCGGGCCGAACGATCGTCACCCGGGGCGCGGCAACGGCCAAGGCCGAGATCCTCCGGCGCCGCGACCAGGAGCTGTGACGATGCTGAACCGGCTCTTCGACCTCGTCCTCCGGCACCGCGGTTTCGTCATCCTCGGCACGCTCGTCCTCGCGATCGTCGGGATCTCGTCCGTCCGTCACGTCCCCTTCGACGCCTACCCCGACCTGACGGGGAACACGGTCGAGGTGATCACGACCGCACCCGGTTACGCGACCGAAGAGGTCGAGAACCTCGTGACCTTCCCCCTCGAGTCTGCGCTCATGGGGCTGCCCGGCGCCGAGAACGTGCGCTCGATGTCGAAGTCCGGACTCTCGCTCATCACCGTGACCTTTCCGGACCGCTACGACATCTACTTCGCGCGGACGCTGGTGCAGCAGCGGCTGAACGAGGCCGTAGACGCGCTCCCGCCGGGCGTGGAGCCCACTCTCGGCCCGGTCGCCACGCCGATGGGCGAGCTCTACCAGTACACGCTGACCAGCGACTCGATGTCGCTGACGGAGCTCAAGACGCTACACGACTACGTGATCCGGCCACGACTCAGGACCGTGCCGGGTGTCTCGGAGGTCAATTCCTGGGGCGGCCTGACCGAGCAGTTTCACGTCGTGGTCGACCCGGCGCGCCTGGCCGCGCACGGCCTCACGATCGTCGACGTGCACGAGGCGCTCGCCCGGAACAACACGCCCTTCGGCGGCAGTTACCTCGAGCGGGGCGGGGAGCGCTTCACCCTGCGTGGACTCGGCCGGTTCCAGGACCCGGACGACATCCGGCGCACCGTCATCACCGCGCACGACGGTGTGCCCGTCCGCATCGGCGATGTCGCCGCGGTCGTCTCGGGCGCACTGCCCCGCGAAGGCGCGGTGACGCAGGACGGCGTGGGTGAGGTCGTCAGCGGGATGATCCTCAAGCTGCGCGGCGCCGATTCGCGGGAGGTCATCGGGGGCGTCAAGGCGAAGATGGAGGAGACCCGGGCCTCGATCCCGGGCCACGTAAAGATCACCGTCTTCTACGACCAGACCGAACTCGTGCGACGGACGACGGGCACGATCGTCAAGAACCTCGTCGGCGGCGGGGCGCTGGTCATCGCGGTCCTCTTTCTCTTCCTCGGCAACGTCCGTGCGTCGTTCATCGTCGCCTCGGTCATCCCGCTCTCGGTGCTGATCGCCTTCACCGCGATGCGCCTCTTCGGCTACTCCGCCAACCTGATGAGCCTGGGCGCGCTCGACTTCGGGCTCCTCGTGGACGCGGCGATCGTGATGGTCGAGAACTTCATCCGCCACCTCGAGGCCTCGCCGGGTGCAGAGCGGCGACCGCTCCTCAGGCGCGCGGCCGCCGAGGTCGGCCGTCCGGTCCTCTTCGGCATCGCCATCATCGTCGCGGTCTACATCCCGATCTTCACGCTCGACAACATGGAAGGCCGGATGTTCATCCCGATGGCCTTCACCGTCGTCTGCGCAGTCCTCGGCTCGCTCTTCCTGGCGATGACGTACGTGCCGGCCATCTCCGCGCTCGTCCTGCGCCACGGCCGGACCGAGCCCGGCCGCATCCAGCAGTGGCTCCGTGCAGCATACGCCCGTGCGCTCGACCGCACGCTGCGCCACCCCGGCCTCGTCGTCGGCTCTGCGCTCGTCGCGATCGTCGTCGCGGTCGGCTCGCTCCGCTACATCGGGACGGAGTTCATGCCCGAGCTCGACGAGGGCGCGATCCTGATCACGACGGTACGGACTCCGAGCGTCTCGCTCGAGGAGGCGACCCGTCTCTCCCTCGCGGTCGAGCGGATCGTCCGCGAGTTCCCCGAGGTGGAGACGGTCGTGACGAAGGAAGGCCGTCCCGACCTGGCCACCGAGTCGATGGGGCTCTTCGAGGGGGACAGCTACGTGATCCTGAAGCCGAGGAAGGAGTGGACGACGGCGAAAACGCGCGAAGGGCTGATCGAGGCCTTCGATGCCGCGCTCGCCGACGTGCCGGGGCTGCAGATCTCCTTCACGCAGCCGCTCGCGATGCGTCTCGACGAGGCGGAAAGCGGGATCCAGTCTGACCTCGGCATCAAGGTCTTCGGCCCCGACCTCGAGGAGAACCTGCGCTGGGCGAGCCGGATCCGCCGCATCGTCGCGACGACGCCCGGCGCGGCGGACGTCGGCGTCGAGATCAGCGAGGGCGTCGGCCAGATCCGCATGGAGATCCGCCGCGACGACCTCGCCCGCTTCGGCCTCTCCGTCGAGGAGCTGCGTGAGGCGCTCGATCTCGCCATGGGCTCGCAGGTGGCGACGGTCCTCGTCGACGGCGCCCGGCGCATCGACGTCGTGGCGCGCTACCCCGACGAGGCCCGAGCCGATGCCGTCGCCCTGCGCCGGCTCCTGATCCGCACGCCGAGCGGCGCGCTCGTCCCGCTCGGCGCCGTCGCCGACGTGGTCGAGACGACGGCGCCCGAACGGATCGGCCACGAGAACGCCCAGCGCCGGGCCGTCGTCTTCGCCAACGTCCGCGGCCGCGACCTCGGCGGCTTCGTGCGCGACGTCCAGGAACGCGTCGCACGGGAGATCCGGTTGCCCACGGGGATGTTCCTCGAATGGGGCGGCCAGTACGAGAACCAGCAGCGCGCGATGGAGCGCCTGCGCGTCGTCGTGCCGGCCTCGATCGCGCTGATCTGCCTCCTCCTCTACGCGTCGTTCGGCTCCGCGGCCCAGGCCGCGCTGATCCTGACCAACGTGCCGTTCGCCCTCGTCGGCGGGATCTCGATGCTCTGGATCCGCGGCCTGAACCTGAGCCTGTCGGCCAGCATCGGCTTCATCGCGCTCTTCGGGATCGCCGTCCTGAACGGCGTCGTCCTCGTTGCGCACCTCAACGATGTCAGGAAACGCACGCCCGACCTCGAGGAGGCGATCCGGATCGGAGCGGCCGACCGGCTACGGCCCGTCCTCCTGACCGCGCTCGTCGCGAGCCTCGGCTTCGTGCCCATGGCGATCTCGACCAGCCCCGGCTCCGAGGTCCAGCGCCCGCTTGCCAGCGTCGTCATCGGAGGGCTGATCACCTCGACGTTCCTCACCCTCTTCGTGCTCCCGACCCTCTACCTCTGGCTCGCACGCTGGCAGGAACGCCGCGCCGCGCGTGGGGTGCGCGTCGGGACGCGCGCCGCCGAGAGCGGGGAGGAGGTTCTCGTGTCGGTGTGAGGGGGTCGGTGAGTATACCTGGGCACCGGGCGCGGGAGTGCATAAACTGAAGTCGGAACTTCAAGGGGAGGCACGACATCATGCCGTGCAAGCGCGCGGCGAAGCTCGAGTTTCGGTGTCGTCCGTCTCGCTTGTTTCCCGTAGTGATTCCTACCCTCCTCGCGTGCGCCTCCGACGTACCGCACCGAATGCCGGAGAGCCTGAGCTGGTCGGTCGACACTCTGGCCGTCATCGGCGTTGAATCGGGGAACCCGGATGCGGAGTTCGGCCGACTGATCGCCGGTGCGTTGGGACCGAACGGTGAGGTGTTTCTCCTCGACCTCCTGCTCTCGACGATCTCCGTTTTCGATGGGGAGGGGCGGGCGCTGAGTGCGATTGCCGTCGGACCCGGGCCGGGCGAGGTGCGACAGCCCTGGGCGATGTCGCTCGACGCGCACGGACGGTTGGCCGTCATCGACCTCGGGAATGGCCGAAAATCCCGGTTCGAGCACGATCGAGGCAATCTGGCGCCACTGGGATCGGTCCCTCTCCGCTATCCCGCACAAGACCTCTGCCTTCTCGGAGACCGTGTCGTCGCGGGCTTCCTGCCCGACGAGATGATGGCGCACGAGCTCAACACGGACGGCGAGGTCCTGGCGTCGTTCGGAGAGGCGCCTCCGCTCGTGGGAATCGACCGACTAGGCCCGCACGCGACCCACGCCCGCCGGGAAATCCTCATCGATCCGGAAAGGGGAGCCAATTTCGTCCGGTCGATGGTGCGATGGGACGGAAATCACCTGCTCATCCAGTACGAAGTGCGACGGTCGGACACCGAGTTGGATGACAGGGAGTTCCATGGAATCGACTCCCGGCTCATCGCGCTCGACGCCGGTGAAGAGGTTGCCCGGACCAGCGATCTACCATTACTCGCCGCAGCCAGAGACGAGCGCTTCCTGATCATCGAGAACGTCCCGTTCCCGCGTGCGTTCGTCGTAGAGCGCAGGTGAACCCGCCAAGTTCTGTCTGGCGAGGTCGACTGGGTGTGGAAATCGCCGGTGACGCGCGAGCCGTGTGTTGCTCACGAACGCCCAACCCCCCCAAATACTCGTCCAGGAACTCCAGCTTCCTCTTCCAGAAATCGATCACGTGCTCCGGCCGTCGGATCGTGTGGAGCTCGCCTTCGTAGAGGCGGTATTCGACCGGCTTCCCCAGGCGAACGAGGGCGGTGAAGATCGCCTCGGTCGGCTGCAGGTCTCCATCCTTCTCACCATGACCGATCAGGATCGGCGTCTCGATCCGGTCGAACCGGAAGATCGGCGAGTTTTCGAAATAACGCTCCGGGTGCTCCCAGATCGTGCCGCCCAGTTGCCCCTGGCCGTGTTCCCAATATCCAGGTCCGCGCAGATAGTCTGTGAAGAGGTCCGGGTGGGTGACGACCGCGGCGGTAATGGCTGCCTTGAAGCGGGTCGTCCGGGTGATGACCGTGAGGACGTTGTACGCCCCGAAACTGTGGCCGGTGATGGCGACCCGCTCGGGATCGGCGAACCCCTGCTCGATGGCGGCATCGACGCCGGAAAGTACCACGGCGAGAACGTCGTCCGCGACGTGCCCCTCACGGAACGGCGCATCCGGATAGAGCACGGCGTAGCCGCGCGTGGCCAGGACGTGCGCGTTGTAGGGTGGGTTGGGATCGAGGCCGAAGGTGTTGACCAGGCTAGAGCCCCGACGACCGGCGTATATGTCGACGACGAGGGGCACCCGTTGCCCCGCCCGGTACCCCGGCGGAAGCAACAATGCGCCCCGGAGCCGCTGCCCGTCCGGGCCCGTCCATTCGATCACCCGCGCGGCGCCGAGCTCATACCTCTCCAGATCGGGGTTGATACGGGTGGCACGACGGCGGTGGCCGACCCTCGTGTCGTACATCCAGATGTCTTGCGGCCGCCGCAGAGCGCTGGCCACGTACGCGATTTCGCCGGTCGCACTCGAGGCGGACATGGCGAATGGCAAGGGCGAGACGCCCGTGGACTCCTCGATCACGGTACGCGCGGCCCCGGTTTCCAGATCGACGCCAAGTATGCCGGCACGAGCTCCGTCCGCCGAGCGGCCGATCACCCAGGCCGTGCGTCCTCCATCCGTCGTCCACAGAGTGGACTCACCGTAGACGCCGATGGTGGCGGTGATCCGCCAGCCAGGGATCTCCGCGACGCGTCGGGTCGCGCCGGTGCGCGCGTCCACGCTCCACAATGCTCCGCCCGTGCGGGCGTAGAGGGTGTGTCCATCGCTCGACCAAAAGGGAGCCACACCGAAACCCGACGCAAAACGCCCGGCACCCGCGGGCGGCATCACCCGTTTCGCTGCTCCGTCCAGCGGTACGATCACGATCTCTCCCGCCGAGAGCGGACCGCCCGCGATGTACGCGAGAGATTCGCCGTCCGGCGCCCAGCTCCATTCCGAACCCGAAGCCATGTACGCGTCCGTGACGACGATGCGGGACCGGCCGGTCTCGACATCGACGATGGCGATGTCGTAGAGCGCCTGCTGTTCCGACCTGGGCGCGCTGCCTTTCCGGATCGTGAAGCCGATGAACCGGTCTCCCGGGGCCCAGGCGAAGGTGTGCACCGGGACCCGTTCGAGAACGCGACTCGCGTGCCCCGTTTCGACGTCGACGACCACGAGGTCGACCGCGTTCCCCTCCATGGCGCCGGCCGGGGCAGCGTTGTCGGCAGCGGCGTCCTCGCCCTCGGCCGACGCTTGCCCAGGCAGGTGCCGCCGCACCACCACCGAAGGCTGGCCCGGCGCCACCTCCGGGAAACGACGCCCCCGGGGTGCGAAGACGTCGCTCGCGTTCGCTTCCGCAACGGAAACGCCCGGAGGCAGCGCCTTGACGACGACGCGACGGCCGTCCGACGTCCAGCGCGGCGCTTCGAACGGCCAGAACTGTCGGACGACGATCGTCGGAACTCGCCTCGATGTCCGGGTCTCCCGCTCCCATATCCAGAGCCCCGCCTCGCCATCTTCGTCCGAGTAGAAGGCAACCCGGCGCCCGTCCGGCGCCCACACGGGCGACCCGCTCGCCGCCGTCGGTCCACCGAGCGTCACGACCTCGCCGGTGCGTGTGTGCGTGAGCATGGCCTCCGGACGACCATACACCCCCGGCGCAGCGAAGCCTGTCACCGTGTAGGCGAGGCCGACGGTGTCCATTCGCAACGGGTCAGTCGTGATCACCACGTGCGCGATCCAGTCACCATCGGGCGAGAATCCGATCGGGGAGAATTCGTTGTGCATACGGAGCCCGGCCACGACATCGAGGGGCAACGGCTCGCGCAGCTTGGCTTGAGTTTGGGCATCGAGCGCTTCAGGGAGCGTGAAGGCGTGGAACACACAGAGGCACAAGGCCAACCAACCACGCTGGCGTGGCGCCGATGCGATTCCATCTTCGGAGATCTGGTCGTTCATCGTGGGGCCTGGGGTAGGGGGATCGTTGGACTACCGCGATGGATCGACGATACTGCTGCACGCCTCGTGTGGCGTATGGCGCTGCTTCGTACGAACTGTCTCAGCACGCATACGGCCCACACGGCGGGTGGGATTCAGACAGGTATAACGCCCCAGCTCCCTGGACCCGGACACGAGCGGGGCGCCCGCGGGCGAGACCTCGCGATGAGCGTCTCAGGCCCACGCCTGAGGTCACCCCGCTTCTCGCCCCGCCTCCCGCCGCCACGCGCGCAACCGCATTGCCACCACCACCCTGAGCGCCCCGATCACCACCGCCAGCGCTCCGATCCAGATGATGAGCGCCAGCGCGCCCGCGCCAGGGAACAGCGCGAGCCCGATCCCGAACCCGACGGACAGGACGCCGGTGAGCAGGAGCAGCCATTCATCGGTGATCACCCTGCGAAGCCGGATGGCCGCGGCGATCTCGCCGACGCCGGCGACGATCGCCCATGCGGCCACCAGGTACACCAGGACGACGGTCGTGAGGGCGGGGCGGGTGAAGGCGATGAGGCCGACCACGATCGCGAGGATCCCGCTCACGAGGAGCGCGAGCCAGCGTCGCTCGCCGTTCCGGTTCGCGATGGCCGCGACGATGGCCAGGACCCCGTCGGCGAATGCGAGCGCGCCGAAGAGAAGGATCAGGACTGCCAGGCCTGCGGCCGGGTTAAGGATCGCGATGACGCCGAAGAGAATGGCGACCACGCCCCTCAGTGCGATCATCCCCCAGTTGCGTGCCAGAACGGAGTCCATTGATCCATGCCTCAGAAGATGTCCACGTTGATCTCCGGCCGGAATCGCTTGGGATTCAGCCGGATGTCGTTGATCAGGATCTGAAGGTCGATCACGGCCTTCAGGAGCTGATCGTAGAGCGTCGGGTCGCCGAGGAGCCGGTGCAGCGTGCCCTCGCCGTCGGTCAGTGCGCCCAGCGAATTGCCCAGCCCCGCGAGGGTCGTGTCGGCCCTGCCGATGACGCCGAGCAGTCCCACGTAGACCGAGTCGTCGCGCAGGAGGCGTCCCAGCGTCCCTTCGCCCGCCAGCGCGAGCCCGGTCAGCGAGTCGATCCGTGCGACGGCGCCGAGGAGCGCCTCGTAGAGGGCCGGGTCTCGGATCATGCGGCCGAGCGTGCCGTCGTTCGCCCGGACCTCGGCGAGGAGCAGCTCGAGCTGGCTCGTCGCGCCGACCATGCGGGCGTATAAGGCGTCTTCGACCAAGAGCCGCCCCAGTGTGCCTTCTCCGGCGAGGAGCGTGCCGGTGATCCCGCGAAGGTCGGTCACCAACCCCTGGATCTGGATGAGCGCGGTGTTCGCCGTGGCGAGCAGCTCCTCCATGTCGACCGGATCGATGCCGGGGATCGTGTCGCCCGGCTGCACGATGGGCGCCCCGGGCGTGCCGGGCGTGATGTCGACGAAGCGGTCGCCGAGCAGTCCCTGGGTCCGGATGCGCGCGTAGGAGTCGGCCCGGACGTGCTCGCTGATGTCGCGGTTGATCGAAAGCTCGATGCTCAGTTTCTCTTTCCGCGAATCGAGCGGGAGGAACTCGATCGACGTGACCTGGCCGACGCGCTGGCCGGCGAGAGTGACGGGTGCGCCCTCGAGGAGCCCGTCGGCACGGGTGACGAGCGTGACGATCGTGTAGCGGTCGGCGAAGACGTCGAAGAGGTCGCCCACGCGGTAGACGGCGTAGGCCAGGAGCGCGAGGGCGACGATGAGGAAGACGCCCACGCGGACCTGGCTCCATTCGAGCCGGACGCTGCGGATCGATCGCTGCGCCACCGCTCAGCCCAGGAACTTGCGGATGTAGGGGTCGTCGCACGCGAACATCTGCTCCGGCGTCCCCTCGAAGGTGATGCGCCCATCGCGGAGGAGCGCCACCCGGTTGGCCACTCGGAAGCCGGCGCGGATGTCGTGCGTGACGACGATGGAGGTGACGCTCAGCTCTCGCTGGAGCTTCCTCGTCAGCTCGCAGATCGCCTCGACGGCAATGGGGTCGAGGCCGGCGGTCGGCTCGTCGTACAGAATGACCTCGGGGTTGGCCGCGATGGCGCGCGCGATCCCGACGCGTTTCCTCATCCCGCCGGAGAGCTCGCCCGGCAACTGCGCCATGACCTGGTCCGGGTCCAGGTTCACGAACTCCAGCCGCTCGCGGACGATCGGGTAGATCGCGTCCTCGTGCAGGTCCGTGTTCTCGCGGAGCGGGTAGGCGACGTTCTCGTAGACGGTGAGCGAATCGAAGAGGGCGGCGTACTGGAAGACCATCCCGATGCGCCGGCGGATTTCGAGCGCCTCTTCGAAGTCGAGGCCGACGATGTCGCGGCCGAAGACGCACACCCGGCCTTTGTCCGGGACCAGGAGGCGCATGATCAGCTTGAGCAGCGTCGACTTTCCGCTCCCGGACTCGCCGAGCACGACCACCGTCTCCCCCTGGTTCACCATGAGGTCGACGCCGCGGAGCACGGGCCGGTCGAACGCGAGCCAGACGTCCTCGAGCTCGATGACGACGGGCTCTGGAGCGCACGCCCCCTTCGGTCGCTCGCCGGGCTCCTCCAACTCGCGCCGGATCTCGGGAAGGGGGCCATGGACCGCGCTCATAACCTCGGCGGCGGCAGGATGACCAGGAGGAGCTGGGTCAGGAAGTAGTCGGTCCCGAGGATCAGGATCGAGGCCGTGACCACGGCGCGCGTCGTCGCCAGCCCGACGCCTTCCGTCCCGCCGGAGGCCGTCAGCCCGTAGTACGCCCCGGTCAGGGCGATGATCGCGCCGAAGACGACCGGCTTGAGGAGCCCGCTCACGAAGTCGCGCGGGAAGACGCCGAACACGTAGCCCGAGGTCGCGAACGTCTGCCAGACGCCGCGGAGGTAGATGTCCGCCGGGAGGTCGACGCGGAAGACGGCAATCACCAGACCGCCGACGATCCCGATGGTGTCGGCCAGGATCGTGAGGAGGGGCAGCATCGCGATCCCGGCGATGAGCCGCGGTGTGACCAGCTTCTTGATCGGGTCCGTGCCCATGCTCTCCATGGCGTCGATCTGCTCGGTCACGCGCATCGAGCCGAGCTCCGCCGCGATCCCCGAGCTCGCCCTGCCCGCCACCATGAGCGCCGAGATCACCGGGCCCAGCTCCCGCACCATCGACGCCCCGACCAGGCTGCCCAGGTAGATGTCCGCACCGAATCGCCCCAGCTCGACCGAGCTCTGGAGCGCGAGCACCATCCCGGTAAAGAGGCCGGTCAGAAGGATGATCGGGATGGAGCCGACGCCGATGCGGTCCATCTGGACCAGCACGTCGGCCGCGTAGAAAGGGCGCGCCGCCATGAAGCGCACCGCCCGCTGGCCCAGGATGAAATACTCCTGCACGCCGAGCGCAGCGTTGCGCATCCAGGTGTCGATCGCGGCGACGAATCTCCCCATCGCGTCCAGCAAAGCGCGAGGGCCGGCCGCTTTACAAGGGTCCGGCCCCGCGGTACTTTCTCCCGTTCGAATGGCTCCGGAGGCTCCGGAGACGAAAGTTCTGTGCCCTCATTGGTTTCCCAGGTCGTGAATCGAATATCGCCCGGGCGCCTGGATGCGCTGCTCGAGGCCTTCCGCGAGGTCCGCGTGGTGGTCGTCGGCGACCTCATGCTCGACGTCTATCTCCGCGGCAGTGCGTCGCGTGTCTCTCCCGAGGCGCCCGTTCCCGTCGTTCGAATCTCTGAGGAGTGGGTCGCGCTGGGCGGCGCGGCCAACGTCGCGGACAACGTGGTCGCGCTCGGCGCCGCCTGCGATGTGGTGGGGTGCATCGGCACGGACCGCCACGGCGAGCGTCTTCGCGAAGAGCTCCGCGCCAGCGGCATACACGACGCGGGCGTGCTCCCGGTGGAGGGTCGGCCGACCACCGTCAAGACGCGCGTCCTGGCTCGGCATCACCAGGTCGCCCGCTACGACGTCGAGGTCGAAGACGACGTCGACGCGGCGTGCGCCGCGGAGCTCGCGCAGACGATCGAGACGCTCGTCGCTGGCGCCGACGCCCTCGTCCTCGAGGATTACAACAAGGGCGTCCTGGTGCCGCAGGTCATCGAGGCCGCAATCGCGGCCGCGAACCGCCAGGGCATCCCGGTGGTCGTGGACCCGAAGTATCGGAACTTCTTCGCCTATCGCGGCGCGACGGTCTTCAAGCCGAACCTGATCGAGCTGTCGACCGCGCTCCAGGCGCCGGTCGAGGCGGACGACGCGGAGTGGATGGAGCGCACGCGGACGCGGCTCGGCTGCGCGCACCTGCTGGTCACGCTCGGCGAGGGCGGGATGGCGCTGTTGACGGAGGACGGCGAGTACGTGCGTGTGCCGACCGTTGCCCGTTCGGTCTACGACGTCTCCGGCGCGGGCGACACGGTCACCGCCGTCGTCGCCACGGCGCTCGGCGCCGGCGCGAGCCCCGTCGAAGCAGCGGTCCTCGCCAACCACGCCGCCGGGATCGAGGTCGGCAAGGCGGGCGTCGCGACGGTCTCGGCGGAAGAGCTGCGTGCCACCATCGTGCAGCACCAGAACGCGTGAACGACTTCGGAGGAGGCGGAACGGTGGAGCTGAAGAAGGTACACACGGACGGCGCGCCCGAGGCGATTGGGCCCTACAGCCAGGCGATCATCGTCGGCAACCTGGTTTTCACGGCAGGGCAGACGCCGCTCGACCCGGCGACGATGAAGCTGGTCGAAGGCGACGTCGCCGCGCAGACGGCGCGCGCGCTCGACAACATCCGGGCCGTCCTCGAGGCTGCGGGCACGTCCCTCGACAACGTGGTCAAGACGACGGTCTTCCTGAAGGACATGAACGATTTCCCCGCGATGAACGAGGTCTACGCCCGCTACTTCGGCGACCACCGGCCGGCGCGGTCGACCGTCGAGGTGGCGCGGCTGCCCATGGACGCGCGGGTCGAGATCGAAGCGATCGCCGCCCTCGGGTAGCTACGGCGCCACGCCGGCGGTCGCTATCGGGGATCCTAGCCGGATCTCCTGCCCGCTGCGCAGCTCCGCCACGAGGCTCGCCCGGCCGGGCTCGAAGAGGAGGATCACCGTCGAGCCCATGTGGAACGCCATGATCTCCTCGCCCATCGCCACGGGGACCGGTGGGTCGTAGCGACGGAATTCCTCCGCGGGCGGTTTGCGGTTGGTGACCCAGTGCGTCTCGCCGGGGCCGGCGCACCACTCAGGGTCGAACGCCGCCGAGATGCGCCCCACGTTGTAGGCGCCCACCGCCACGACGGCGACCCGGCCGAGCGGACCGTCGATGTAGCCGATCAGACGCTCGTTGCGGGCAAAAAGGTCGGCGATGTGCGCGACGGCCGGCGCGTTGACGGGGAAGAGCGCACCCGGCACGTAGCGGGCGTGGCCGATCGTGCCCTCGCACGGTGCGTGGATCCGGTGGTAGTGCCGCGGACTGAGGTAGAGGGTGAGGTACATGCCGCCGTCGAAGCGGCGGGCCTCGTCCGGATCGCCGAGGAGGTCGGCCGCGCTGTACCAGCGCCCCTTGGCCTGGAGGAGCAGGCCGTCCCGGATCATGCCGAGCCGCCCGACCACGCCGTCGACGGGTGAACCGGCCACGTCGGGTAAGTCGGGCCAGGGCCGGACTCCCGGCCGGAGCCGTCGCACGAAGAGCGCGTTCACGGATGGATAGTCCTCCAGCGCCCGTTCGGCCTCGGACAGGTCCATCCCGAGCACCCGGGCCACGGCGCCGAGCACCGGCCGGCGCAGCCGGCGCGGCAGCTCGATATCGGCAAGCCTCCCGAAGGCACGGCTCAACGCGCCCTGGGGCAGGCGCTTCAGCAGCGCCAGGACGAGGCGCCAGGAGGCCGGCGGAAGGTCCGGCGTCACGTCCGGGACCTTCGGCGGTCTGGCGGTGGGGGAGGGGACCGGGTCACGCACCATGGGGTCTCGCATCATCCGCATCGAAGGTGGGCTCGCGCATCGCTGACGATCCGCACGGGCCGGGCACCCCGATTGCAACTGCGGGGTACGGCCTCCCGGGTCGGCTCGCCGGATCGGCGGCCGCGCCACACGAACTCATTTTCACGTCGAACATGTCGGGGAACATGGATCTGCCCCTGAACGAACTCGCTCGCCGGCTGGGCGAAGGCCGGGTCGCACGTGACGTCCCGCTCGCACCGTACACGACCTTCAAGATCGGAGGGCCGGCGGACCTCTTCTTCCGCGCCCGGACGGCGGACGACCTCGTGACCGCCGTCCAGGCCGCGCGCGAGCTCGATGTCCCGTGGTTCCTCCTCGGGACGGGCGCCAACATCCTCATCGCCGACAAGGGGTTTCGCGGCCTGGTCATCCGCAACGAAACGCGCGGCATCGAATTCCTCGACGACCGCCGCGTCCGTGCCGAGAGCGGGGTCCAGGTCTACCACGACCTGATCCAGGCCACGGTTGCGCGAGGCCTGGGCGGGCTCCACCACTACGTCGGGATCCCGAGCAGCGTCGGCGGCGCGATGTGGCAGAACCTCCACTTCCTCTCGCCCGCGCCGGAGCGCGAGCGCACCATGTTCATCGAGGAGGTCGTCGAGTCCGCCGAGATCCTGGGCGAGGATGGCGTCGTCCGCACCGTCGACCGCGACTATTTCCAGTTCGGATACGACTACAGCATCCTCCACGACCGGCGCGACATCGTTCTTTCGGTCACCTTCGCGCTCACGCCGGAGCCCGTGGACTGGCTCCGTGAAGTCATTCGCACAAACCTCGAGTGGCGCGACGAGCGGCACCCCGACCTGTGGCTCTACCCCTGTGCGGGGTCGATCTTCCAGAAGATCAAGGACGTCGGCGCCGGGCGGCTGATCGACCAGTGCGGCCTCAAGGGCCACGTGCTCGGCAATGCCGCCATCTTCCACAAGCACGCCAACATCATCGTGAACCTCGGCGGCGCGACCGCGGCCGAGGTGCGTGCGCTCATGGACCTCGCCCGCGACACCGTCGCTCGCGAGCTCGGCTACGAGCTCGTCCCCGAGATCGGCCTGATCGGCGATTTCTCGTGACTCCACGGCCCGGCAGAGCACTCCACCGCCCGGTCGCGCGGTAGATTAGCACGCCCACCGTCCCGCCGAAAGTCGGTCCATAGACCGCGAAATAGGGCGGTCCAGAGAACGGGTAAAGGGGTTGATTCGTCCCGCCGATTTTGGTAGGTTATGAGCGATGAACAGGCGTAAATGGTGTGAAATAACGTATTTACGCCCGTCAGCCTAAGGTTTTACGTGACGCCCGACCGCCCTCGTGGACGGCCGGGCGATCCTTTTGCGGAAGAACGTGCGGCCGGCAGCGTTTCGCCGGCCATTGAAGGGAGGACGATCGACTTGAGGCGCTTCACCAGATCGACGCTGGCGCTCGCGCTCTTCCCGATGGCGCTCACGGCGGCGACGGAGGCCGTGGACGTCGGGCTGCGCGGGTCTCCGGCATCGATGAAGCGGCAGCATGCCATCGCCCTCGATCACGATCTGGTCTTCAACAAGACGCCGAAGCAGATCGAGGAACAGGTCGAGCGTGGTCGCCTGGTGCCGGTGGAAGGCAATGACGAATACTGGGTGAAGACGAAGCGGAACCCGTACGCGCTTCCGGAGGTGCGGAAGTTCATCGAGTGGCTTTCGGTGCGGTACCGGGCGGCGACGGGTGAGCAGCTCGTGGTGACGAGTCTGACGCGCGCGGCGTCGCACCAGCCGTCGAATGCACACCCGCTCTCGGTGCACCCGGCCGGGATGGCGGTGGACCTGCGCGTGCCGAAAAACAAGGCGAGCCGGCAGTGGCTGGAGCGCACTCTCCTTTCGCTCGAGGAAGAGGGCGTCCTGGACGTGACGCGGGAGTACAGACCGCCACACTATCACGTGGCGGTGTTCCCGGCCGCGTTCGGCGAGTACGTGGCGCCTATGGAGGCGGCGGAAGCGCGCGCCGAGGCGCTGGTGCGAGTGGTCGAGCGCGAGGAAGCGGAATCGGCGCGCCGTGCCGGCGCTGCGGCGGTGTCGCTGGCCTCTGCGGCGGGGCTCGCGGTCCTCGGGATCCGTCGCCGGCGCCGGGCCTGAGTCCGCACCCGAAAGGATCGCTCCCGCGGATGGCGGCGAGCGGCACGGGGCGCTGTCGAATGCGATGGCGCCCCGTCGTCATATCACGATCCCGACCTCTCGCTCCGCCCGGGGGCCGTCGGTCGGCTCCGAGATCCGCTCGACGAGGCGGCCGACCTCCTCCTCGGTCGTCACGCGTCCCTGTTGGAACGCGAGATCGGCCTGGGCGATGATCCCTTGACAGCGGCCGTCATCGTCGATCACCGGAACGCGACGCACCTGACGACCTTCCATGATCCGTTCGACCTGTTCGAGGTCGTCCTCGAGCGAGCAGCAACTGATGTCCGTCGACATCAGGTCGCGAACGCGCGTGTCCGGGCCGAGCCCGCGCCCCACTCCACGCAGCGCGATGTCGCGGTCGGTGATCACGCCCAGGAGACGGGCCGATTCCTGGTCCTCGACGACCGGTATCAGCCCGCAGTTCTTCTCCTGCATGAGCCGTACGGCCTCCTGCGCGGAATCTTCGGGCGTGCAGCAGGCCGGCGGCGAGGTCATGAGGTCACGTGCCTTCATCGATGCGCCCTCCCTTCCGGACCAGTTGTGCTAAGTGGTGGTCTCACATTGCGATAACGCAAATCCGGGGCCGGAGGGGTGAGGTGAGTGGCGGGGCGGGGAGCGGGCTTTGCATCGACGGGTGAGCGACCTCAACCGGCCTCGGTCATGCCTCGATCCGGAAGGCTCACCCTCTTCCTCTGCGGCGACGTGATGACGGGTCGCGGGATCGATCAGGCGCTCCCGCACCCGGTGCCGCCGCATCTCTACGAGCCGTTCGTCACGTCGGCGCTCGACTACGTGGAGCTGGCCGAGGAGGCGAACGGCCCCATCCCTCGGCCGGTCCCATTCGACGGCGTGTGGGGGGCCGCGTTGGACGTGCTGGATGCCGTCCGCCCGGACGTGCGGATCATCAACCTCGAGACCAGCATCACGACGAGCGAGACCCCTGAACTCAAGGAGATCCACTACCGCATGGCCCCGGCGAACGCGCCGGTTCTGGGCGCGGCGGGGATCGACTGCTGCGTCCTCGCAAACAACCACGTGCTCGATTGGGGCCGCGCGGGCCTCATCGAGACGCTCGACACCCTGGCCGGCGCGGGGATCCGTTCGGTCGGGGCGGGGCGGGATCTGGACGAAGCCCGTGCGCCCGTCGCGATCGACGTCGACGGCGGCGCGAGAGTGCTCGTCATCGGGCTCGGCTCCGTGGACAGCGGGATCCCGGCCGAGTGGGCCGCGGGACCGGAGCGCCCGGGCGTGCACCTGCTTACGGACTATTCCGACCGCGCGGTGCAGGACATCGCCGGGCTCATCGATGAGGTGAGGCGTCCCGGCGACGTCGTCGTCGCCTCGATCCACTGGGGCCCGAACTGGGGATTCGAGATTCCCGACGCACACCGCCGCTTCGCGCATGCGCTGATCGACCGTGCGGGCGTCGACGTCGTCCACGGCCACTCGTCGCACCACGTGAAGGCGATCGAGGTGTACCGCGACCGCCCGATCTTTTACGGCTGCGGCGATTTCCTGAACGATTACGAAGGGATTCGCGGTTACGAGGAGTTCAGGGGCGACCTCGTACTGATGTACTTTCCCTCGTTCGACCTCGAGGCGGGGCGGCTGGAGCGGCTCGCAATGGTTCCGTTGCGCATCCGCAATTTCCGGCTGGTCCATCCGACGCGTGCGGATCGGGAGTGGCTCCTGGACACGCTAGACCGCGAGTGTGGGCGGTTCGGGCACCGGGCTGTCGAACGCGAGGGGGAGATCATGCTGGAGCGGACGAGGGCGGATGGCTGACTCGGCGGCTGCGAAGGCGCCGTGTGGCGCACTTCCCGGTGCAGGCGCGTGGCGCTGGGTTGGGACGCCGGATGGATTCGTGCGTCGCACCCGCACCGGCGCCCCGGTACGTGCGCCCGGGGTTGACGTCCATCGCGCCGTAGTGGCATCATCCCGGTCCACGATCAGAGGGGGCGGATCGGGCCTGGTGGCTCGACTGGTCTTCAAAACCAGCTTGCCTGGCTAAAACCCGGGCTGGTGGGTTCGATTCCCACACGCTCCCGCCATATGGCCTGCGCCGGGAGCGGCGCCGGCAATCGCAACGCCCGGCAAGGTCGACTCGCCTTGCCGGGCGTTGCGCATCAGGGGCGGCCGCGCGCCGTGTCCGGCGGGGTGATGCGGAGAATGCCGCGGTTGAAGTCGATCGTGACGGTGAACGGCTTCATGAAGTTCAGCCCGACGAGCCCGTGCACCTCGAGGCCGAACCGCCGCGCCGTTTGTAGGTCGATCACGCACGCCAGGACGTCGGTGACGACGGCGCGGCCGATGCGCACCGAATCGATCGAGACGACGCTGAGGCGCTCCGCACCGCCGGCTCCGATCCCGATGCCGGGCCCGACCGGCTGCTCCTCCAGCTCGAGGTGGGCGGCCAGGTCGGGGTCGACGCACGTGAGCGTGGAGCCGGTGTCGAAGACGAAGTCGTAGGGGCCGGTCCCGTCGATGTGGACCGGGACGACGAGTGCGGCATCGTTCGGCCCTTCGAGGCGAAACGCGACCTCGCCCGCCGCCGTGTCCGGCGGCGCCGTCGCGCGGCCGGCCGTGGCAGGCGACTCGATACGGCAGGCGCCACACGCCACGAGTCCGGCCAGGGTCAGCCGTCGCCACCGAGGTCGCCTCATGATCCGCTCCGGTTCCGCGCGTGCGGGGTTGCCGCCGTCGACGCCACGGGGCAGGGCTCCGGCGACGAAGGGTCGTCGTATCCTGCATCGCCCCCACAGAGCCGGCAATCGGGCAAGGAGCGTTCCCGGTCCGGCTCGGCACGCCGCCCGGCAAGGGCCGCGCGAACGGCCCGCCCCGGTTGCCCTCGCTCCACGCCTACGTGCTGCAACGCGCCCGGGCGGCACGTCGGCCGCGCTGCGCGGTATTACCACCGAACGACCAACCCTTCACCACGGATCGGACAGCGTTGCGGATCACCGCGCTCGAGCCCCAGGCCCACCATCCGGATCGTGTGAACGTCTTCGTGGACGGTGCGTTCCGCTGTGGTCTTGCCCTCGAGATCGCCTATGGAGGCGGGCTCCGGGTGGGCGACGAGATCACCGAGGAGCGACTCGCCGAACTCGAGCGCAAGGACCTCCTCTGGAAGGCCAGGGAAGCGGCGTTCAACCTCCTCTCCTACCGCGCCCGCAGTGAGGCCGAGCTGCGCCAGCGGCTCCGGCGCAAGGAGTTTCCCGACGACGTGGTCGAGGCGTGTGTTGCCGACCTGGTCGAGAAGGGATACGTGGACGACGCGTCGTTCGCCGCGAGCTTCGTGCGCGATCGCGTGCGCGGCAAGCCGCGCGGCTCGCGGCGGCTCGTACAGGAACTGCGCGCGAAGGGCGTCGAGCCGGATACGGCAGCCTCGGCCATCGAGGAGACGTTTGCCGCCGAGGACGTGACCGAACTCGAGCTGGCTAGAGAGGCGGCACGTGCGTGGGCGCGGCGCGCGTTCGGCGGCCGGACGACTGCCCCCGCCGAGTCGGATTCCGAGAGTCGACAGGCAGCGCGGCGGCGACTCTACGGCTACCTCGCCCGACGCGGCTTTCCGGGCGATGTGATCCGCACCGTGATGGACGAGGTGTTCAGCCGGATTGGCGATTGACGCACGTGGCCGCCCGGCGTAGGATCTCGCCGACCCACTTTCCGGTATTCATCCGAGACAGCCGCGTATGACCACGCCGGTTCATGTGATCCTGAACCCCCGATCGGGGGAAGGAGCGGGGCGCCGCGTACGGCCCGAGCTCGAGCGGGAGCTGATACGCCGGGGCGTCACGTTCGTCCTGGAAGAGACGGAGCATCCCGGCCACGCGGTGGAGCTGGCGCGCGCGGCCGCGCACCGCGGAGCCCCGATCGTCGTCGCGGCGGGCGGCGATGGAACGATCCACGAGGTCGCGAACGGCCTGCTCCAGGCCAGGGACGACGGCGCGCCCGAGCGCTCGGCGTTGGGGATCGTCCCGATCGGGACCGGGAACGACTTCGTCAAGGCCGCACTCGGCGGAACGAGCCGCAAGCTGGCGTACGACGCCCTCGGAAGCGGCCGGATCCGCGACCTCGACGTGGGGCGTGCCGAGTGGGATGGCGGGGTCGAGTACTTCGTGAACGGGATCGGCACCGGGATCGACGTCGAAGTCGTTCGACAGATGCGCCGCCTGCCGCGCCTGCACGGCGTGGTCAGCTACCTGGTGGCGCTGATCCGGGCGCTGAAGCATTTCGACCCGATCCCGCTCCGGATCCGCATCGACGACGACGCGGCCGTGCGGAAAGTCATGATCATCGCCGTCGGCAACGGTCATTGCCTGGCCGGTGGGTTCCACGTGTTCCCGGGCGCGCGACCCGACGATGGCTCGCTGGATACGTGCGTGGTGGAAGAGCTGAATTTTCTGGAAATCGTACGGGTACTGCCCCGCGTGCTGCGCGGCAAGCACGTCGGGATGCCGAAGGTGTCGATGGATCGCGCGACAGACGTCGAGATCGCCGCGACCGGTGATGACCCGCTTTTCTTTCAGCTCGATGGCGAGCTGCGTGAACCGGAAGGTGCGCGTGTGCTGCGCGTTCGCATCGAGCCCGGTGCGCTCCCGGTGGTGAGCCGCGTCGTGGCCGGCGAGGTTGGGCAGGGGAATGCCGGCGCGGTGGCGCAGGGCGCCGGGGAGGCATAGATGCGTGGAGCCGCCGGAACGCTCCGACTCCTGGCGGTGCTCGGTGCACTGGCGCTCGTCGCGCCGGCAGCACTCGAAGCCCAGCAGATCCCGGAACCGATTCCGCTCCCGCCGGACACCGTGACCGCGGTGCAGGGGCCGTCCCCCGCGGGCGCGTTCGTTCGCTCGCTCCTCGTCCCCGGATGGGGGCAGGCGTCGCACGGCGCGTACATCCGTGGCGGCGCCTTCTTCGCCCTCCAGTCGGGGAGCTGGTTCATGCTGATCAAGACGATCGGCAAGCTTGCTGAAGCGCGGAGCATCGAGGAGCGCCGGGTCGGGGTCGTCCGCGATTCGATCCTCGCCGAGGCCGCCGAAGACCCGAAGCTCGCCGAGCGCTACAAGGATCCGCGCGCGCTGGAACTGGACGTGCAGCAAGCGGCAGAGCGGGACGAGCGTGTCACGGCGATTCGAGGGCTCGTCCACGCACGTGAGGAGCAGCGCGAAGACTGGATCGCGATGACGATTTTCGTCACCCTGATGAGCGGCGTCGATGCCCTCGTGAACGCCCACCTCTCCGACTTTCCGGGGCGCATTGCGGTGGATCCGGGGAGGGACGGGCGCCTGACCCTGGGGGTCACGCTCCCCGCCGGGGGGCGGCCTTGAGCGCCGTGTCGGAGAGCCCGATCGGCGTCTTCGATTCCGGCGTCGGTGGCCTCACCGTCGTGCGGGAACTGTGGCGCCAGCTCCCGGATGAGGCCGTCGTCTATTTCGGCGACACCGCGCGTGTGCCGTACGGGCCGAAATCGCGGGAGACGGTCCAGCGCTACGCCCGCGAAGCCGCTGCCTTCCTCCTCTCGCGCGGCGTCAAACTCATCGTCGTTGCCTGCAACACCGCGACGGCGCACGCGATCGAGGTCCTCGAGCGCGAGGCGCCCGTCCCCGTGGTGGGCGTGATCGGACCCGGTGCACGGGCGGCGGTCGCCGCGACGCGGACCGGCCGGATCGGCGTCATCGGGACGGTCGGCACCATCGCCTCCGGGGCCTACGACCGCGAGGTCCGGCGACTGCTACCCGACGCCCGCGTCTACGCCCAGCCGTGCCCACTCTTCGTGCCGATCGTGGAGGAAGGTTGGGTCGACCACCCTGCTACGGAGCTGATCGTCGACGAGTACCTCCGGCCGTTGCGCGAGGTCGACATCGACGTGCTCGTGCTCGGGTGCACGCACTACCCGCTCCTCAAGGCGACGCTCCAGCGCGCGCTCGGCCCGGAGATCCGGCTGGTCGATTCGGCGGAGGAAACGGTGGCGGACGTGAAGCGGCTCCTCTCCGACCGCGACCTCCTGCGCGCCTCGCCGCCGCCGGTGCACGCCTTCGCCGTGAGCGACGCGCCGCGGCGCTTCCTCGACACCGCACGACATTTCCTGGGACGTGAATTGGAGCAGGTCGAGCAGGTGAGCGTCGACGGTTACGACCGGGCCGGTTGACGCGCCCAGCGGTGCAGCTCGGGCGCCTCGCCCGGACGCACCGTGACGTAGCTGTCGTGCCGGATCCAGTCGCCGGAGTTCACGTAATATCGGCCGGGCTCGACCTCTTCGATGGTGGGAAGGTGGGCGTGGCCGCACACGACGAGACCGAGCGTCGGGTCCGCACGTAGCCGCTCGCGTGCCCACTCGGCAATGTACTCGGCCCGGCTTCGCGCCCGGTCGTCGCTCTCCACCTTGTTTTCGGTGGTCGAGACGGCGCCGGCCAGGCGCATCCCCAGCTCGGGGTGCAGGATCCGGAATCCAAGGATCGCCGGCCTGCTCCGGATCACCGCCTTGAGCATGCGATACTTCAGGTCGCCCCTTCCCACGCCGTCGCCGTGGGCGATGAGGGCGCGCCGCCCGCCCAGCTCCATCTCGACCGGGTCCGCGTGGAACGCCACTCCGACCTCCTCACGCAGGAACCGGCCGCCCCAGGCGTCGTGGTTGCCGCCCATGAGCGTGACCGGGACACCGGCATCGACCACCGCGCGTAGCGCCGCGAGTACGCGGAAGTGCTTCCCCGGAACGACGGGGCCCCACTCGAACCAGAAGTCGAAGAGGTCGCCCACGAGGAGGAGTGAGCGCGCGTGGGCGCCGGCGTGCTCGAGGAACGCGAGGAACGCGGTCTCCGTCTCTCGCGGGACGGCGCCCAGGTGCACATCGGAGGCAATGTAGTCGGGTCGCTGCATGGCGGCGGAAGCTAGGGGCGCGGCTGAGCGGCGACAAGGCCGGGCCGTGGTCAGCCGCACGCCCGGGTTGTATCTTCCACGCCGTCGCGGGCCGGGCGGCTGGCGAACGACGCCTGTGGGTGCGAGCGCATCCGCTGCCGTCGAATGAGGCGCTCCGGCCGGCCCGTCCGCAGATGGAGCGAAAGGAATCGAACCGTATGGGTGTGGTGCGAATCGATCGCGGTGCAAACGAGCCGGTGCCGATCCGGGCGCCGCGGACGGAGGAGGCGCGCAATCCGGGGATCCCGCTCGATCTGGACTGGGTCAGATCGGCGCGTGCGAACCGCAGTGCTATCGAGCGGCGGGCCGCGACGCTCGGAACCCGGCGCACGGTCAAGAAGGAGTGGCAGGTCGCGTGGCTGCTGCGAGCCATTACCTGCATCGACCTGACCACCCTCTCGGGAGACGACACGCCCGGTAACGTCCGCCGGCTCTGCGCGAAGGCGCGTCTGCCGGTCCGTCGGGACATTCTCGATGCCCTCGGGGCGGCCGAACTGCCGATCCGCACGGCGGCCGTGTGCGTCTACCACGCCTACGTCGAGACCGCGGTCCGGACGCTCGAGGGCTCCGGCATACCCGTCGCCGCGGTGTCGACGGGGTTTCCCGCAGGGCTTTCTCCTTTCCCGCAGCGCGTCGAAGAAATCCGCGCCTCGGTGGAGGCCGGCGCGAAGGAGATCGACGTCGTCATCACGCGCCGCCACGTCCTCCTCGGCGAGTGGGAAGCGCTCTACGACGAGGTCCGCGCCTTCCGCGAGGCGTGCGGCGAGGCGCACCTGAAGGTGATCCTGGCGACCGGCGAGCTCGGCACGCTGCGCAACGTCGCACGCGCGAGCCTCGTCGCCATGATGGCCGGCGCGGATTTCATCAAGACCTCGACGGGGAAGGAGAGCGTGAACGCGACGCTCCCCGTCGGACTCGTCATGACGCGCGCGATCAGGGAGTACCACGAGCGGACCGGGCACGAGGTCGGCTTCAAGCCTGCCGGCGGGATCCGCACCGCGAAGCAGGCACTCGAGTGGCTGATCCTCATGAAGGAGGAGCTCGGCGACGCGTGGCTGCGCCCCGACCGGTTCCGCTTTGGCGCGAGCTCGCTCCTCGGCGACATCGAACGACAGCTCGAACACCACGTCACCGGCCGGTACTCTGCGGCGTACCGGCACCCCATGGCCTGACGGAGGCAGCGTGAAGGTCGCGGAGATCTTCGAAACGATGGAATACGGCCCCGCACCCGAGTCGGCGGCGCCGGCCGAGCAGTGGCTCGACCGCCACGGCCGGGAATTCCGGCATTTCATCGCCGGCGAGTGGCAGGCGCCCGCTGAGGGCGAGTACTTCGAGACCTACAACCCGGCGACCGGCGCGCCGATCGCGCGCGTGGCGCAGGGGAGCGAGGGCGACGTCGACCGCGCCGTCCGCGCCGCGCGTGAAGCGTTCCCGGCGTGGCGCGACATCGGCGGCCACGCCCGCGCCCGCTACCTCTACGCCCTCGCCCGTCACGTGCAGAAGCACGCACGGCTCTTCGCCGTCCTCGAATCGCTCGACAACGGCAAGCCGATCCGTGAGTCGCGCGACATCGACGTCCCCCTCGTCGCGCGGCATTTCTATCACCATGCTGGGTGGGCGCAGCTCATGGAAGCGGAGTTTCGGGGATACGAGCCGGTCGGCGTGGCCGGGCAGATCATCCCGTGGAACTTCCCGCTCCTCATGCTCGCGTGGAAGATCGCGCCCGCGCTCGCCATGGGGAACACGGTCGTGCTCAAGCCGGCCGAGTACACGCCGCTCACGGCGCTCCTCTTTGCGGAGATGTGCAACGAGGTGGGCCTGCCGCCCGGCGTCGTCAACATCGTGACCGGCGACGGTCGCACCGGCGCAGCGCTCGTGGCACACCCGGACGTCGACAAGATCGCCTTCACCGGCTCGACCGAGGTCGGCCGCGTCATCCGGGAACGGACCGCCGGGTCGGGCAAGCGGCTCTCCCTCGAGCTCGGCGGGAAGTCGCCCTTCATCGTTTTCGAGGACGCGGATCTCGACAGTGTGGTCGAGGGTGTGGTCGACGCGATCTGGTTCAACCAGGGCCAGGTCTGCTGCGCGGGCTCGCGGATCCTGGTGCAGGAGGGCGTGGCCGAGCGGCTCGTCGAGCGGCTCAAGGCGCGCATGGAGAAGCTCCGCGTCGGTGACCCGCTCGACAAGACGATCGACATCGGCGCCATTATCGCGCCGGTCCAGCTCGAACGGATCGAGCGCATGGTCCGCCAGGGCGTGGAGGAGGGCGCCGTGATGTGGCAGCCGTCCTGGAGCTGCCCGCAGGACGGGTGGTTCTACCCACCCACACTCTTCACCGATGTGGCGCCCGCCGCGACGATCGCGCAGGAGGAGATCTTCGGGCCCGTCGTCGCCCTCATGACCTTCCGGACCCCGGAGGAGGCGGTCGCGCTCGCGAACAACACGCGCTACGGCCTCGCGGCCAGCATCTGGAGCGAGAACATCAACCTCGCCCTGGACATTGCCGCAAAGGTCAAGGCCGGCACCGTCTGGATCAACTGCACCAACCAGTTCGACGCGGCATCCGGCTTCGGTGGGTACCGCGAGAGCGGGTTCGGGCGCGAAGGGGGGAGGGAAGGGCTCTGGGAGTACGTCCGGGCGGCGTGGGAGGCGGCGGCGCCGATGGACGATGCGGCCACTGGGGCCACCCGCGCGCCCACGCTCGTTGATGTCACCGACGCGCCCACGCCCGGCCCTGTCTCCGAGCACCTCGGCGACGGAGCCGATCG
>CAYPGK010000011.1:46817-59128 GCA_964410055.1 uncultured Gemmatimonadaceae bacterium
GGCGGCAAGCAGGTCCGGCCGGACGGCGGCAACAGCTACCCGGTCCTGAATCCGTCGGGTGTCCGGGTAGGCGAAGTGGCGCTTGGCAACCGGAAGGACATCCGCAACGCGGTCGAGGCTGCGCACAAGGCTTCCGGATGGGCGCGGGCGACGGCGCACAACCGGGCACAGGTGCTTTACTTCATCGCGGAGAACCTGAGCGCACGTGCAGAGGAGTTCGCGGAGCGGCTGGCACAGCTCACCGACGCAGACCGCGCCGGAGCGGAGCGCGAGGTCGCCTGTTCGATCGAGCGTCTTTTCCTCTATGCCGCCTGGGCCGACAAGTGGGACGGCGCTGTGCACCGCACGCCGTTCCGCAACGTCACGCTGGCCATGCCAGAGCCGCTCGGAGTCATGGGCATCGTCTGCCCGGACGTGCACCCGCTCCTCGGCTTCATTTCCACCATCGCGCCGGCGATCACCATGGGGAACGCCGTCGTTGCGGTTCCATCCGAGAGTGCGCCGCTCCTGGCCACCGACTTCTACCAGGTCCTCGAGACCTCGGACGTGCCCGCAGGCGTGGTCAACATCGTCACGGGCGCCCGCGACGAGCTCGCCGAAGTCCTCGCCGCTCATGACGACGTCGACGGCGTCTGGTACTTCGGCCCCCGCGAGGGGCACGCCGCCATCGAGCGGCTCTCGGCGGGGAACATGAAGCGGACCTGGGTCTCTGACGGCCGCGGCCGCGACTGGTTCGATCCCGCCCAGGGCTCGGGCGAGGAATTCCTTCGCCACGCAACGCAGATCAAGAACATCTGGATCCCGTACGGCGATTGATGACGACGCGATCGACCCCCGCCCGGGCCGTGCCCGGGTGTCGCACTTGGAGCTACGCGTGATGGGCGCGAAGACCGCGCAACGCCGCGCGACGTCGTTCCTCCGCGTCCGCTACGCGGAGACGGACCAGATGGGTGTGGTCTACCACGCGAACTACCTGGTCTGGTGCGAGGTCGGGCGCACGGATTTCATCCGTGCCGCGGGCACGTCCTACGCGGAGATGGAGCGAGAGGGGCTCCGCCTCGCCGTGGCCGACGCCCAGCTCCGCTTCATCGCACCCGCCCGATACGACGACGAGATCCGCGTCGACACCTGGGTCGAGCGCGTCCAGTCGCGCGCCGTGACCTTCGGCTACGAGATCTTCCGCACGGATCCGGCGCCGATGCAGCGACTCGTCCGCGCGTCCACCCGTCTCGTCGCCCTCGGCGAGGACGGCGCGCCCAGGACGTTGCCCCCGGCGATCCTCGAGTGGTTCAAGGAGGCGGCCCGTGACGAATAGCCTGATTCGATCCTTGATCGTTTCGTCGTTGGTCATGGCTGGCTGTGGGCTGTCTCGCCCGTGTGCGGCGCCTGGCCCGGGGTGCACGGCCGCCGCGGACATCGAGGGCGAACTCGCCCGGATCCTCGGGATCGAGGACGGGCGCGTGTTCGACGCCGACCGGCTCGCCGCACTCGCCCGGCACGAGGATTCCCTCGTACGGCGCTGGGCGGTTCGCGCCGTCGGCCGGCTCCGTGATCCCCAGGGCATGCCGATCGTGTACGCCGCCCTCGACGACGCGGATCCGGAGGTCCGGGCCGAGGCGGCCTTCGCCGCCGGCCTGCTGCGCGATACGACGGCGACGGACCTGATCGCGAGGCTCGCCACGCTCGTCGGCGATCCGGCACAACCGGAGCCGGTTCAGGTCGAAGCCGTCGGCGCGCTGGCCAGGTTGCCAACGCCGGCGGCGCGTGCCGCGATCGGCCGGCTCCTCGAGACACCGGACGTCGCCCCCGCGGTCGTGTACGAAGCGCTCATCACCGCGTGGCGCATCCCCGAACCGGGGTCGGTCCTCCGGCTCGTCGTCCAACACCTCGATGCGGAAGATCCCGAGCGTCGCTGGCGTGCGGCGTACTCACTCATGCGGAGCGGCGACCCGTCGGCCATCCCGGCACTCCGCCGGGCGCTCGCCGACCCGGACCACCGCGTGCGCGAGCACGCCGTACGCACCCTCGCGGCCTCGCGCGCCGAAGCGGTCGGGGAGCGGGACGCCGCCATGCGTGACCTCATCCGCGCCGTCTCCGACCCGCACTCTCACGTCCGGATCAACGCGATCCGGGCCCTTGGCGGCTACGGTGACGAAGCCGCCGCCGGCGTCCTTCACGCCGCGGTGCGCGATCCGGATCCGAACGTCGCCGTCGCGGCCATCTCGGCGCTCGGCGCCGTGCCGGGCGACGCCGCCCGGGAGGCCCTCATCCGGTTCGCCGCAGACGACGCCGCATCCTACGCGGTCCGGACCGGCGCCCTCGCCGCGCTCCTCGGCCGGGACCTGGAAACCGCGCTCGCACACGCCGCCGAGTGGGCCGCCTCTCCCGACTCGCGCCTCCGCTTCCAGGCGACGCTGGTCCTCGGCACGTCGACAGACCCGGCCGCCCGCGCGGTGCTCGAGACGCTCGCAGACGATGACGTCGCCCGCATTTCCGCAGCCGCGCGGGTCCGGCTCGGCCGGATCAAACCGGAGGACGCCGTGGTCCAGGGCCCGGAACTCCCCCTCGAGCCGCCCGCGCGCGACAGCGCGTTCTACGCCGCCGTCGTCCGCCGCCTCGTGCTTCCGGACCTGTTCGAGCAGCGCAGGCCGCGCGTTCGGGTCCACACATCGGCCGGCTCGTTCGTGATCGAACTCGACGCCGCCGATGCGCCGCTCACGGTGCACAACTTCCTCGAGCTCGCGCGCCGCGGCTACTTCGACGGCGTGCGGTGGCACCGCGTCGTCCCGAACTTCGTGATCCAGGGAGGAGACCCCACGGGGACGGGGAGCGGCGGCCCGGGTTATGCGATCCGTGATGAAATCAACCGGATTCGTTTCACCCGGGCAGTCGTCGGAATGGCGCTCTCCGGGCCCGACACGGGCGGCAGTCAGTTCTTCGTCACCCACTCCCCGCAGCCGCACCTGGACGGGGATTTCACGATCTTCGGCCGCGTGGTCGAGGGGATGGACGTGGTCGACCGCACCGTACAGGACGACAGGATCGAGAAGATCGAGATCCTATGACCCCCGGCCGTCTGGCACTCGCCGCGCTCGCGCTGATGCTCCTCGCGCCGAGCGCGGCCGCCCAGACGGAGCCGTTCGGCAAGAACAAGATCCAATACCGCGAATTCCAGTGGCACGTGCTCAGCGGCGAGCACGTCGACGTCTACTACTATCCCGAAGAGGAGCGGATCGCGCGCATGGCACTCTCCTACGCCGAGGAGAGCTTTGCCGTCCTCGAGCGACGATTCCGCCACCATCCCTTCCAGCGCATTCCGCTCATCGTCTACGCCTCGCACCAGCACTTCGAGCAGACCAATATCTTTCCGGGCCTCATCCCGGACGGCGTCCTCGGCTTCACCGAGTACCTGAAGCGACGCGTCGCGCTCCCGTTCCGGGGCGACTACGCACAGTTCCGCCACACCCTCCGGCACGAGCTGGTGCACGCCTTCCAGATCTCGAAGATCGCCGAGGTCCGCTCGCTCCACCCCGGCCGGGAGCGCTTCACCCCCCAGGACGTGCACTGGTGGACCGAGGGGCTCGCGGAGTTCTGGTCGAGCGAGCAGGACGCGGACGACGAGATGTACATCCGCGACCTCGTCCTGAACGGGGCCGTCCCTTCGATCCGGGGGATGACGCGCCAGGCAAGCTTCGCGTCCTATCCGCTCGGCGCAGAACTGCACCACTACCTGGCCGACCGATTCGGCGAGGACTACATCGTCAGGTTCTACGAGGAGTTCTGGAGGTACGACAGCTTCGAGAATGCACTCGCTGGCGTTCTCGGCGTCGACCTCGACTCGCTCGACCTCGAGTGGCGGCGCGCTCTCCAGCGACGCTACTTCCCGGAGCTCGGCGAGCGCTCACCGCCGCACGTCGCCGCAGTCCCCCTGATCTACGGCGCGGGCGGCAACTTCAAGCCAGCCGTCTTCGTCGACCGCGACGACGGGAGCGCCCACCTTTTCTTCCTCTCGGCCAGGAGCGGCTACACCGGCCTCTATCGGACCCCGCTCGAGGCAGGCGAGCACGGCGCCACGCGCGTCCTGGAAGGAGAAAAGACTGCCGAGTTCGAGTCGCTGCACCCCTTCGACTCCCGCATCGACGTCCACCCGTCCGGCACCCTCGCCTTCGTGTCCAAGTATCTGCAGCGCGACGCCCTCTTCATCTGGGATGTGCACGAAAAGCGGGCCGTCGGGCGTTATCAGTGGCCCGACCTCGTCGGGCTGCGGTCGCCCGCCTGGAGCCCGGACGGCAGCCGCATCGTCTTCGAGGGGCTCTCGACCGGCGGCGACTCGGACCTCTACGTGATGGACTTTCGCACCCAGCAACGGATCCGCCTCACGGCCGACCCGTACCGCGACCGCGATCCCGACTGGTCGCCAGACGGGCGGTCGATCGTGTTCGCGTCCGATCGCACTGCCTTCGGCGCCGATGGGCACGTCAACCTCTTCGTCCTCGACCTGCACGAGAGCGACGTCCGTCCGCTCACACACGGGCCGTGGAGGGACCTCTCGCCCCGGTGGTCGAACGACGGGTCCCGCATCGCCTTCACCTCGGACCGGGACGGCACGCCGGACCTCTACATCGTGGACCCCAGAGGCGAGGGGCGGCGCCTGACCTCACTCGCCGGCGGCGCGTTCGATCCGGAATGGCTCCCCGGCGACCGTGGCCTCGTGTTCACAGCGTACGCGGACGGGACATACCGGATCTACCGGGTGGGCTTCGGCGAGGATACGCTGCACATGCCCCGGATCGCCCTCGGCAACGCGCCCCGGCCCGATTCGCTCGGAACAGGTCACGATGCCGGCCATGCTTCCGCCGACGTGGGCGCCGTGGCCGCCGCCGGGTGGCGCTGGCTCGAGAGCGATGCAAAAAGCGACGGCCGCGCCCAACCTCGCCGCTACACTTCCTGGCGCCAGATCTCGCTCGACATCGCCGGTGGCGATGCGTTCATCGCCCCCGGCCTCGGCGCCGCACAGGGCGTCCAGTTCCTCGCCAGCGACATGCTGGGCGACCACCTGTTCTTCGGCGGCGTCTCGGCGATCCAGGCCGAACGCATCAGCGATATCCTCGACAACTTCAGCGGCAGCCTCCTCTACCTCGATCAGTCGGGCCGGCTGAACTACGGCGTCGGTCTCTTCCGCTATCGCGGCCTCTACCGCGACGTTGCGCTCGACCTCTACGACGAGACCACGTACGGCGCGCGGTTCATCGCGAGCTACCCGTTTTCACGCTTTCAAAGGGTCGAGCTCCACCTCGGCCTGGAACGAAGCGACCGAGAGGATGTAGGAGATTCCGGTCTCGGATTCCTCCTCGGAGGCGGGGAAGTGGATGCGGCGCAGGACCTGAGCCGGTCCGGGGTCCTCGCGAGCAACTTCCTGTCCTACGTGAAGGACAACACGCTCTGGATTGCGACGGGGCCGATCGACGGCGAGCGCTACAACCTCACCGTCGGTTTCTCGACCTGCTTCTCCTGCCGTGTGCCGGACGAGATCACAGGAGAGGAGGGGACGCGCGTCGCCGCGGCCGAGTTCTATACTCTGGCCGCGGATTACAGGCGGTACTACCGCACGTCGCTGCGCAGCGCATACGCGCTCCGCGTGTACGGCTTCTTCAGCAACGGCGCGATTCCGTCGCGCACGGTGCTCGGCGGACCTCACCGCCTGCGAGGTTACCCTCGCCACTCGTTGGCTGCCTCGCGCGCGGTGCTCCTGAATCAGGAGTGGCGCTTCCCGGTCTCGCGTGCCATCGGCGTGCGGCTGCCGTTTCTCGGCCGCATGCGTATGCCGGGATTCGAGGGGGCGGTCTTTGCGGACGCGGGATCGAGCTGGCTGAAGGACCGTGAGCCCGAGGGCGTCTGGGGGAGCTACGGGGTCGGATTGCGATCGCCGATCATCCCGCCGTTCGTGCTCCGCATCGACTTCGGTCGACGCTTCCGCATCGGCGGACTTCCGCCAGTCGATTTCGGACGCGGCAGTGACTTCGGCGATCCCTTCATCGACCTCTTTTTCGGGTACAACTACTGAGCCCCGGATCGGGTTGACGCAGTACCGGGGCCCGACTATACTGCCAAACTTCATGAACCCATGCGGGTAAACACCGGAATCGTCGCGCTGGCCGTGGGACTTGCGGCGGCCGCCTGCTCCACCCGGTCCGAGGCACCGAATCGACCGATCGTGCCCGAGCTCGAGGTGGAGGTCGTGCGGGCGACCGCGCCCGAGGCGCCGCTCCACATCCTCTTCGACTGGACGGCGCGCGAGCCGGACGCGCGATTCACGGGGCGCGGCGTGGCACGCGTCGAGCCGCCCTATCGCGCCAGACTCGACCTCTTCGGTCCGCGCGGCGAGGGGTACCTGAGCGCGGCGGTCGTTGATGGCGACCTCAGGATGCCGCGCAACGTCGCGCCGAACGCAGTGCCGCCGGCGCCGCTCCTCTGGAGCGTACTCGGCGTCGTACTGCCACCCGACCGCGCCACGCTCGTCGGCGCGAGCCGCGATGGCGACGAGACTCGCCTCGATTTCGAGCGCGAGGGCGAACGCTGGATGTTCCTCCTGAAGGCCGGCCGTTTGCGCCGCACGGAATGGAACGCCCGCGGGCGCCGTTACACTGTGGAGTTGGAAGGCACCGGGCCGCACGGTCTCCCGAGAAAAGCAGTCTACAGGGACTGGGCGGCCTTTACGGAATTGACGCTGGAGCTGGACGAGGTCGAACGTGTCGAGCCGTTTGCACCGGAGATCTGGACGCCCGATGCGCCATAGCCTGCCGCTGCTGCTCGGACTCCTGATCGTCGGAGGCTGCAATTACGGCTTCCGGGGCGGCGGCGGGTTTCCGGCCAGCATCAGGACCATCTACATCGAGCCGTTCGAGAACGAGACCGTGCAGTTCGAGCTCCAGGAGCTGGTCTATCAGGAGCTCTTCACCGAGCTGCCCCGGCAGCTCGGCGTGCGCCCGGCGGGCAGGGAGGTGGCGGACGTTTACGTGCGGGGCCGAATCGTAGGCTACGACGACGTTGCGCGGAACTACACGCCCGGCGGAGCCAACCAGCCGAGCCAGGTGGTCGAGCACGAGGTCCAGGTCTCGATCGCGATACAGCTCATCGACACCAAGCGGAACGTCATCCTCTGGGAGTCATCCCGCCTTACCGGCCGAGGGTCGTACCACCTGGCGTCGCAAACGTATGTGGATGGAAGGGCGGTCGCGATCGCCGAGCTGACGCGGCAGATCGTGGATGGCGCCCAGTCCCAATGGTGATCTCACCGCAGTGATCCGGCGCGCCGCCTTCGGCAGCCGATCCCGCGGTGAGCCTTTCAACCCCAACACGAGTAAGGATTTCGCCATGAAGCGATGGAGCTTGCGGCTGATCCCCCTTGTCGCTCTGGTACCGTTCCTCATGGCCGCGGCTCCGGCCGAGGGCGGGGCGCGGATCGAGCATTTCTTCCTGGTGTTCATCGCGATGCTCGTCGCCGCCAAGGTGCTTGGCGAACTCGCGGAGCGGGTCGGTCAGCCGGCGGTCCTCGGCGAGCTCATCGCCGGCGTCATCCTGGGCGCCAGTGTCCTCGGCGTCATCCCCGCCGAAGGTTCGATCCATGAGACCATCACGGTCCTCGCCGAGATCGGTGTGGCGCTGCTCCTCTTCGAGATCGGCCTCGAGACCGACCTCAAGGAGCTGTTCCGCGTTGGGCCATCGGCTTCGCTAGTCGCAATCGTCGGCGTCGCGGCGCCCTTCCTCCTCGGCTTCGCCTACTGGATGATTGCGCAGCCGGACATTGGCGTCCACGCCGAGGGGATCAGCGACACGATGGTCGCCGTCTTCGTCGGCGCCACGCTGACCGCGACCTCCGTTGGCATCACGGCGCGCGTGCTCTCCGACCTCAAGCGGATCCACACGCCCGAGGCGCGCGTGATCATCGGCGCCGCCGTCGTCGACGACGTCCTCGGCCTCGTGATCCTGGCTATCGTCTCCGGGCTCGCCGCCGGCGCTGCGCTCTCGCTGTTCGGGATGGCGAAGGTCTTCGCAATCGCCGTCGGCTTCCTCGTCGCAGCGATCATCATCGGCAACGCCGTCGCGCCCAGGTTGTTCGGCTTCATCGACCGTATGCGCGTGCGCGGCGTGCTCCTGATCGGCGCCATCAGCTTCGCGCTGCTGATCGCCGCGCTCGCCGGGCTGGCCGGCTCCGCGCTCATCATCGGCAGCTTCGCCGCCGGTCTGGTCCTCTCCTCGACGAACCAGTTCGACATGATCGTCGAGAAGGTCGAGCCGGTGGCCGACATCTTCACGCCGATCTTCTTCGTCTCGATCGGCGCCGCCGTCGATGTCTCGCTCTTCATCCCCGGTAGCGAGTCGTTCAACCCGTCGGTGCTCCTCGTGGGTGCCATGCTCATCCTGGTCGCCATCATCGGGAAGGTCGTCAGCGGCTACTCGGTGGGCTGGGGGAAGAACAAGCTCAACCACCTGGCGATCGGCGTGGGGATGGTCCCCCGCGGCGAGGTCGGGCTGATCTTCGCGGACATCGGGCTCCGCCGCGGGATCCTGTCCGCCGAGGTCTTCAGCGCCGTGCTCATCATGGTCATGGCGACGACCTTCGTGGCGCCGCCGCTGCTCAAGTCGATCTTCCGTCGCACCGGCCCCGAGCCCGGGCTCGAGCCCGCGCCGGCGGAGGCGGAGCCCGCAGGAGTCGGCGCCGGGACATGACGCTGCTTCTCGGGTCCCGGGGGAGCCGCCTCGCACTCTGGCAGGCCGAGCACGTCAAGCGACGGCTCGAGGCGGCTCATCCCGGGTTGCACGTCGAGATCCGGATCCTCCACACCACGGGGGACCGGATCACGGACGTGCCCCTTGCCCGGATCGGGGACAAGGGGCTCTTCACGAAGGAGATCGACCGCGCCGTCGTCTCGGGAGAGGTGGATGCCGCCGTCCACTCGCTGAAGGATGTCCCGACCCGGCTCGCGGACGGCCTCGCGCTCGGCGCCGTACTCGAACGTGAAGACCCACGCGACGTCTTCATCCCCGCCGCCGGTGGCGCCCGGTCGCTCGACGAGCTCCCAGACGGCGCAACAGTCGGTACGAGCTCGCTCCGCCGGCGGGCGCAGCTCCTCCATCACCGGCCGGACCTCAACGTCCAGGACCTGCGCGGCAATCTCGACACGCGCATGAAGCGCCTCTCCGAAGGCGGCTATGACGCGATCCTCCTCGCCCGCGCCGGCGTCATCCGGCTTGGCTTCGAGGACGCCGTGAGCCAGGTCCTCGACCCGCCGGCGTGGCTGCCGGCGGTGGGGCAGGGCGCCCTCGGAATCGCGATCCGCGAAGGCGACGACGCGACCCGCGAGCTCCTGGCCCCGCTCCGGCACCCGGAGACCGCTGCGGCGACTGCGGCGGAGCGCGCGTTCCTGCGCACCCTCGAGGGTGGCTGCCAGATCCCGATCGGCGCCCTGGCGACGGTCTCGGATGGACGCATTGTCCTGCATGGCCTCGTGGCCGGCGTGGATGGACAGCCGCTGATCCGCGATTCGATCGACGGACCCGCGGAGGATCCGGAGGCGATCGGCGTCGCCCTCGCGCACCGTCTCCTCGACCAGGGAGCGGGGAAGATCCTGGACGCGATCCGTGGGCTGCAGACGTCGCAGCTTCCACGAGCCAGCGCACCATGACCGCCCCCGTCGTGCCCGTCGCTCCCGCATCGAAGGTGCTCTCTCTCCAGGAGCTCCTCGAGCGCTTCGGGCGCCCGAGGCAGGGCACCGTCGTCTTCACCAACGGCTGCTTCGACCTGCTGCACCGCGGCCACGTGGAGTACCTCCACTCCGCCCGGGCTCTCGGCGACGCGCTGGTCGTCGGCCTCAACACCGACGACTCGGTTCGACGTCTCAAGGGCGAGGGTCGGCCGCTGAACGGGCAGGAAGACCGCGCAATCGTCCTCGCCGCCCTCGGCTGCGTGGACGCCGTCACCCTCTTCGATGAGGACACGCCCCGAGAACTGATCGCGGCGCTGGTACCGGACGTCCTGGTCAAGGGCGGCGACTATCGGGTGGAGGACGTCGTCGGCCGCGAAGAAGTCGAAGCCGCCGGCGGCCGGGTCGTGATCCTGCCGTACCTCGATGGCCGCTCGACAACGGGACTCGTCCGGAGGATCCAGGGAGGGAAGGGATGAGCGTTTCCGCCGCACGTACGCAGCGCAGGCCAGACGAGCTGCGGACCGTGTCTCTCGAGCGCGGCGCCGCGCCCTACGCCGAGGGGTCCTGCCTCATCGCCGCCGGCGAAACTCGCGTCCTCTGCACGGCCAGTGTGCAGGAAGGCGTCCCAGACTGGCGCAGGGGCGCCGGCGCGGGGTGGGTCACCGCAGAGTACTCCATGCTCCCACGGGCCACCCTCACGCGCACCGCACGCGAGCGCGGCAAGGTCGGTGGCAGGACGCAGGAAATCCAGCGCCTCATCGGGCGCGCTCTTCGAGCCGCCATCGATCTCGAGGCTCTCGGCGAACGCACCATCCTCATCGACTGCGACGTCATCGTCGCCGACGGCGGGACCCGCACCGCATCCATCACCGGCGCCGCGGTCGCGCTCCACGACGCATGCACGTGGCTCGTGAGCCAGGGGATCCTCTCCGCGAACCCGATGCGCGAGCTCGTCGCCGCCGTGAGCGTCGGCATCGTGGCCGGCGAGCCGCGCCTCGACCTGGAGTACACGGAGGACGTGGCCGCCGACGTCGACATGAACATCGTTGCACTCGAGTCCGGAGGCCTCGTCGAGGTCCAGGGGACGGCCGAGCGCAACAGCTTCTCACGCGCGCAACTCGATGCCCTCCTCGACCTCGGCATTTCCGGGATCGAACGACTCTTCCGCCTCCAGCACGATGCGCTCGCCGACTGACCGCGGCCGCATCGCCGTCGGCACCCGGAACGCGCACAAGCTCGAAGAAATTCGCGGGATCCTCGATGCGGGACGAGGCATCGAGATCGTCGGACTCCACGAGCTGGGAATCCCGCCCACACCCGATGAGGATGCAGTCGAGATCTTCGACTCGTTCATCGAAAACGCCACCGCGAAGGCGGCGTTCTACGCCGCCAGGACCGGTCTTCCCACCCTCGCCGACGACTCCGGCCTCGCCGTCGACGCCCTCGGAGGAGCCCCCGGCGTCCGAAGCAAGCGGTTCTCCGGGCGGAACGATCTCTCCGGCGCAGAACTGGACCGCGCCAACAATCAGCTCCTCCTGGAACGCCTGAACGACATCCCGCCCGCAAGGCGCGGGGCCCGATTCGTCTGTGTCGCCGCGCTCGCGTTCCCCGACGGGCGCGCCATCGCCGTCGTCGGAACCGTGGCCGGCGTCATCGCGGTGGAGCCCCGGGGCCAGAAAGGGTTCGGCTACGACCCCCTCTTCCTCCTCCCCGATCTCGGTGTTACATTTGCTGAGCTCTCGCCCGACGAGAAGAACCGGCGCAGCCACAGGGCCCGCGCCTTCCGCGCCTTGAGCGCGCATCTCGCCGGGCTCGGGCTACGGGGTTGACGAACCAAGACTCGTTTATTATAATTGTAGGCTCCCAGCGGGGCGTGGCGCAGTCCGGTTAGCGCGCCTGCTTTGGGAGCAGGAGGTCCTCGGTTCGAATCCGAGCGCCCCGACTCCCCGGGGACGTCGCCCGGGCCGCGCGCCCGTAGCTCAGCTGGATAGAGCGGCGGCCTTCTAAGCCGCGGGTCATAGGTTCGAATCCTATCGGGCGCACCTCGAGGCCCGTCGCGAACGGGCCGCAACATACGGTGGGCGTAGCTCAGTCGGTTAGAGCGCCAGGTTGTGGCCCTGGAGGTCGCCGGTTCGAATCCGGTCGCTCACCCCTGCGCCGCGAGCGTCCACAGACGTTCCGGCACGCGGCCTCCCGGCCGCACGGGATGCGAACGCGCCCATTTGAAAATTCGAGCGCCGCTAGCTTAATTGGCAGAGCAGGGGACTCTTAATCCCAAGGTTCCAGGTTCGATTCCTGGGCGGCGCACTGACGCCTGACCAGGCGGCTCGGGTGGGCTTGACACAGAAACAGATGTTTGTCATCTTTCCCGCCTGAGCACGGCCGGAGTCGAATCCGGTCGGTTCCATAGATGATTGACAATCGAGGTCGAGTGGTTCGGACGGGCCCCGTGAAGGGCGTTACTTCCCTTCACATTCATGGGGTACGAACCAAAGTAATTCCCGAACGCTATTTGATAGTGTTCGCGTAAGAGCTGTATCGAACTTTTCTTTGGAGAGTTTGATCCTGGCTCAGGACGAACGCTGGCGGCGTGCCTAACACATG
>CAYPGK010000012.1:0-27160 GCA_964410055.1 uncultured Gemmatimonadaceae bacterium
TGAACGTCGAGAAGGCGCGGATGGACAAGATCCTCTCGAACGAGGAGATCCGGACCATCATCGCCGCGATCGGCACCGGGATCGGCGACGACGAGTTCAACCTCGACAACGCGCGGTACCACAAGATCATCATCATGACGGACGCGGACGTGGACGGCGCCCACATCCGCACGCTGCTCCTGACCTTCTTCTTCCGCCACATGCGGCAGCTCATCGAGGAGGGGATGATCTACATCGCGCAGCCGCCGCTGTACCGTATCGCGCGGGGCAAGGAGGAGCACTACGCGTACACCGATGAGGAGCGCGACCAGATCATCCAGCGCCTCGCGCCGAACGGCAAGGGCGAGGGGCGGAACATCATGGTCCAGCGCTACAAGGGTCTCGGTGAGATGAACCCGGAGCAGCTCTGGAAGACGACGATGGACCCGGAGACGCGCACCATCATGAAGGTGACGCTCGACGACGCCGTCCAGGCGGACCGGATCTTCCAGACGCTCATGGGCGATGAGGTCGAGCCGCGCCGTCGGTTCATCGAGGACAACGCGAGGTACGTGCGCAATCTGGACGTCTGAGGACGCGGCCGGCGGGGATCGCCGGACTGCGGGATATGGATCGAAGGCCGGAGGGACTCGCCCTCCGGCCTTCTTCCGTTTCGGCGCGGGACGGAAAACCGCCCGTCGCGTATCGCGGCGCCGGGCGTCAGGCCGCCTTGCGGAGCCGTTCGGCGATTTCCGTGACCATCTCCGGGTCCCACTCCGGTGCGAATTCCTCGGGGACGGGCTCGAGGTCGTACATGTCGCCGCCGGGGGGCGGCCCGTCGACCACCACCATTTCGCCGGTGCCGTCGGGGTGCGGCCCGTTCCAGACGCGGGCCATGTCCCGATAGTCGTCCGGGCTGAACCGGTAGAGCACGCGGTGGACGCCGTTTTCTTCGAACTTGCGCGTTTCGGGGAACTTGCTGTTCTCGATCTTCGGGATCGGCAGGAGCTTCGTCATCTGGACGCCGGTCAGGGTCTCGAGCGCCTTGGCGTACGCCATGGCGTGCACGCCGCCGCGGACGAGGAGGTATCCCAGCATCTCGCGGGCGACCTTGTTGTCGGTCATCTCGTAGACGCGAGCCTTGTAGGTGCGCGCGCCGCACTCCAGGAAGAAGTTGTGGACCAGGTCGAGGATGAGGTTGCCGCTGTTGAAGACGTAGTCGCCGCGCCAGGCCTGGCCCATCGAGTCTGCGACGTTGGTGGTCCGCGCATTGGCGAGGAAGTGGTACGAGTTGCGATAGTCCTTCACGTCCTCGAGCGGTTTGTCGTCCGGGTCCTTCGTCTCCGTGGAGCCCTCGAGGAGCATGTTGATGGCGGCGCTGACCAGCTCGATGTGGCCGAGCTCCTCGGTTGCGATATTCGCGATCAGGTCGTAGTACGGCTTGAGCTTCTTGCGCCCTCGGAAGTTGAAGGACTGGTACGTGTAGTTCATCAGCGTCGACATCTCGCCGAAGCGGCCGCCGAGCAGCTCCTGCACGGCGGCCGCGGCGTTCGGATCCGGCTCGGTCGGTTTGGGGAGTTCGGTCTGCAGGCGATCGATCCGCAGGTACATTCAATCCTCCAGGTTCACGTTCGTCGTCCGTGGTCGGTGAGACCGGGAGGGTGCCCGTGCAAGGCGGGGACCGACGCGCCGGGAGGGTGGCGGGTCGTGGCGTGCCAGAGCCGCGTGGGTCTGCGTCCTGGAATCGGGCACCGCGCTTGACGCGCGGCGGACCGGACGCGAAACTGCCGGCCATGGAATCACTCCGAGCACGTGCCGACGCGCGACTGGAGGCCGCACTCGAACGGGCCGCGGTCGAAGACCCGCGTCCCTACTTTCGCGACCGGCTGCGACTCCTCAGGGAGCGCAATCCGCAGACGTACGAGGCCGCGCGCCGCCATTTCGAGGAGGAGGTGCTGCCTCGCGTGGCATCGGAAGACTCGGACCCCATCGCCGAATGGTTCGAGTACGGCCTCCGGCTGGCCGACTGGACTGCGCCCGGGACGGTGTACGCGATCGATGCGACGGGGCGGGCACGGGCGTACTCGCCGCCCCTCGACCCGGGGTCCCTGGTGCTGCACGTCCCCGACGACGCACGGGAGCCCGCGCTCATCCTGAGCCTGCCTCGATCCGCCTCGGCCGCGCAGCAGGCGACGTGCGACCTCCTGGTTCGCGGCCGGGTCGCGCCGTCCGACGCCACCGGCCGTTGAGGACGGCACCCGAGGCGGACGGGCGGCCCGCATGGATGGAGAACGGACCGCTGGCCAATGAAAACGCCCCGGCAACGTGCCGGGGCGTACGTCGTTCGGGGGCAGCTCGGCCTTCGGCTCAGCCGCGGGCCATGCTGTCCAGGAACTCCTTGTTCGTCTTCGTCCGCCGCATGCGGTCGAGCAGGAACTCCAGCGCCTCGGCGGGCGGCATGTCCGAGAGGAAGTTGCGCAGCAGGTAGACGCGGTTCAGCTCGCTCTCGTCGAGGAGCAGCTCCTCACGCCGCGTGCCCGAGCGATTGATGTCGATCGCCGGGAAGATGCGCTTGTCGGCAATGTGGCGGTCGAGGACGACCTCCATGTTGCCCGTCCCCTTGAACTCCTCGAAGATCACCTCGTCCATGCGCGAGCCGGTCTCGATCAACGCCGTCGCGATGATCGTGAGCGAGCCGCCGCCGTCGATGTTGCGCGCCGCGCCGAAGAAGCGCTTCGGCTTGTGCAGCGCGTGCGCATCCACACCGCCCGAGAGGATCTTCCCCGAGTGCGGGACCGTGACGTTGTAGGCACGGGCGAGGCGAGTGATCGAGTCCAGGAGGATGACGACGTCGCGACCGTGCTCGACGAGCCGCTTCGCCTTCTCGATCACCATCTCGGCCACCTGCGTGTGACGGTCCGCCGGCTCGTCGAACGTCGACGAGATGACCTCGGCCGCCACGTTCTCCTCCATGTCCGTGACTTCTTCGGGGCGCTCGTCGATGAGGAGGACGATGAGGTGGATCTCGGGGTGGTTCTCGAGGATAGAGTTCGCCATCCGCTGCATCAGGATCGTCTTACCGGCTTTCGGCGGCGAGACGATCAGACCGCGCTGCCCTTTCCCGATCGGGGAGATGAGGTCCATGAGCCGCATCGATAGGTCGCCCGCCTTATTCTCGAGCTTGATGCGATGCTCCGGATAGCGCGGCCGCAGGTTGTCGAAGGCGATCCGGTGCTTGGCCTTGTCAGGGTCATCGCCGTTCACCGACTCGACCTTGAGCAGCGCCAGATAGCGCTCGCCCTCCTTCGGCGGACGGACCTGCCCCAGCACCGTATCCCCCGTGCGCAGGTCGAATCGCTTGATCTGCGACGGGCTGACATAGATGTCGTCGGGGCCGTACAGGTAGTTCCAGTCCTGCGAGCGCAGGAAGCCGTACCCCTCGGGGAGCACCTCCAGCACGCCCTCGCCCCGAAGCACGACGTCACTATCGAGCAGGTTCTGCTCGATACGGAAAATCAGGTCTTGTTTGCGGAGCCCCGAATAGTTTGTGATGTTGAGCTGCTCGGCCATCTCATGCAGCTCCGCAACCGACTTACTCTTGAGTTCGGCGATGTCCACGAATCACTCCGTAGGAACGAAGATTGGTAGCGACAGGCGAGACCTCGACGCCGCCCGGGGATCGATCATTTCGCGAGATGAGATCGGAATGAAACGGGCCGGATAGGGCCGACGAGGCGTCCCCGCCTCCGTAGATCGGAAGGTACACATATCGCGGATAATGGGGAATAGTAGCATGCGCCGAGACTGTGGTCAAGTGGTGCGTGCACGGGGCTGCCGAGTCATCGATTGCATTGCCGCGGTCTGGTCGTGGGCAAGGGGGGGCGTGAGATCGTCCGCCCGCGGCGTGGCGACGTGGACCGGGCGGGACGGGTTTGCAAGAAGCGTACTCAACGGCGGCGTGCGGCGGCGCAGATTGCTTGACAAGGCCGGGTGTTGGGGAAAGTATTGACATCCGCGACGACGACGTCCAGAACCAACGCCATGGAGGCGCGGATGGCACGCCACAACCGGGAAGCACGCGGCACCGATCAGCGGGGATTCGATTACGACATCAGTTATCAACCGGACTGGCTCCAGGTGATCAAGGTGACGCGCCACCTGGAGAGCGGTCGACAGTCGACGAAGACGCTGTTCCGCAATCCGGGCTATCGGGAGCAGGACCCGGGCTCGCGAGTGCGGACGCGGATCGTGTCGCCGGAGCAGGGGCTGGACTTCGAGATCATTGTCCACGACCCGCGGGGCGTGATCAAGCGGGTGATCGTGGAGACGACGGAGGAGAAGACGGCGCTTGATGGGTCCGGGGAGACCGTCTTGTTTACGTTCGACGATCAGTTGCCGCCGCCGCCTCCTCCGCCCCCGCCGCCGGACAAGGGATAAGGAGACAGTGGCGGTTCAATCAGGAGTCGCTCATCTTCGGCCCGGATCCACATGGATCTCCTCGTCGTACTTCGCGGGTTGACGCTCGGCGCTCGGCTCTTGTTGGTCGCGGCGGCGTGGCGAGCTATTGCCCACGTTAGAGAGAGGGCGGCGGGGCCAGAGCGGTTGGTGTGGATCACGCTTGCCGGGCAATATGCCGTGCTCGCCATGACGACGGCGGCGGTCGAAGTGGATTGGCTCTTGCACAATTTGTTGCCTGCAGCGCGACGGGCCGCCATTTACAACCCTACGTACCTCCTGAATGCCACGGTCACCGCTGCAACGCCCTGGTTGGTGGCCGCATGGCTTGCGTCGCTCGCGATTGCCCGACGGCTCGCACAGGTCATGGTTGGTGGGATCGTAGCCATGGCCGTGCTGGCATTGGTTACTGGAGCCGGTCAGGATTGGGCTACCCTGATGGCCTGGACACAGGTGCTGTCCTTTGTCGAGATCGGCGGCTATCTGACCTTTGGGGGCCTGATCCTGCTCGGCCACGCAAGACGGGTAAACCCATACGTGATGGGATTGCTTGCGGCTGCGGGGTTGTTCGCCGTGGTAGTTCCGATCCAGGCAGAATTCTTCGAGCTCGTCGGCCAAGACCATGCAGGCAAGATCTGGCATTTGAATCAGGCTCTTCAGCTCTTGAAAGTCAGCGTAGAATTGCTGATCGTGCTGGCGTACATGAACAGCATGGTTCCGCGACAGAGGGCGTCGCACGAACCGCAACGCATCGGCCTCAGACATTGAAGCGCGCTCGTGGGGTCACGCTTGCCGCGGCGGGGCGATTTCGAGATATGTAGCACGTCACCGTCTCGTGTCCGAGATCGAATATCTGTAGATCTACGTGGCAATTGCACATCGGGCGGAGCGCCTCGCTGTGTGGTGCGGCCGATCCAATGAATAAATTCTCCCCGCCGGGCCCCGCCGTAAGGAAGTGTGTCCTTCCGCTCATCCCGGAGGCGCCGCGGGATCGGGGCCGATCTCGACGCGAGGCCGCATGGCTGCTGGCTACCTGATTCATTTCAGTCCTCTCCTCACGTCCCAGAGCATTCCGCTCGACGAAGCGCGGCACCTCATGCTGATCAACGTGCTGCTGGTGCTGCTCATCGTCGGGTTCTCCGGCGGGATCGCACTGGTGCTGGTGCGGCGGAGCATGCGGGAGCGGGTGAAGGCGGAGCGGCTCGCGGCGATGGGGACGGCGACGGCGCGAATCCTCCACCAGGTGAAGAATCCGTTGCAGACGATCCTGCTTCACGCGGAAATGCTGGAGGATGAGAGGCTGATCGCGGATACCGCGCTTCGCCGGGAGATCTGCCAGGCGATCGTGGGCGAGGCGCTCCGGATGACGGATCTGCTGTCGGGGTTGTCGGCGTATGCGGCGGGGGTGGGACGGCAGTTGACCCTCGCGCCGCTCGAGCTGGACGTACTGGTGCGGGAGCTGGCGGGGCTGGCCGAGCGTGAGGGCGTACACGAGGGCGTGGAGGTGCGGATCGGCGCGCTCGAGCCGGCGGTCGTCCGGGGGGATGCGGTGTTCCTTCGGGAGGCGGTCGGGAACGTGCTGCGCAACGCGCAGGAGGCGCTGCGGGGGCGGAACGGCGCCGGCGGCCCGGTGCTTGGAATCGAAATGCGTCGGCGCGGTACGGAGGTGGTGGTCACGATCAGCGACAATGGACCCGGGATGGATGCGCGGCGCGTGGCGCAGGTATTCGAGCCGTTCGTGACGTCGAAGGGGAAGGGGATGGGGCTGGGGCTGCCGATCTGTCGGGAGATCGTGGAGGGGCACGGCGGCCGGGTCGAGCTTCGCTCGAAGCCGGGCGTCGGGACCACGGTGCAGGTGATTCTGCCCCTCGCGACGTCGACGGCCGCGCATCAGCCGGCATAGAGTCTGCGAGACCGGGGGGCGGTCGGAGAGCCGACCACGCGTTGCATCACGTCACCCGATCCGGTCTCACATGGCAAGTGCACGGCGAAAGCTGGGGCTCCTGACGGGCGGCGGCGACTGTCCCGGGCTGAACGCGGTGATCCGCGCGGCGGCGCACCGCTGCGCGCGAATGGGCGTCGAGCTGATCGGGTATCGCAACGGTTGGGAGGGGGTGGTCGAGGGCTCGTCTGTCGTACTGGACCGTGCGGCGGTAAAGGGCATCCTTCCACTGGGCGGCACGATCCTGGGTACGTCGCGGACCGATCCATTGATGGTGCCGGACGGCGTGGCTCGGATCCGGCGCACGTTCGAAGCCGACGGCCTGGACGGGCTGATCGTGGTCGGCGGCGATGGCACGCTGTCCGCCTCGTTGGAGCTTGTCGAACAGGGCTTCCGTCTGGTCGGCGTGCCGAAGACGATCGACAACGACCTGGGCGGCACGGACTTCACGTTCGGCTTCGACACGGCGGTCGCGATCGCGACGGAGGCGATCGACCGGCTGCACACGACGGCCGAGGCGCACAACCGAGTGATCGTGGTCGAGGTCATGGGGCGGCACACGGGGTGGATCGCCGCGTACTCGGGCGTCGCCGGCGGCGCGGACGTGATCCTCGTGCCGGAGTACCCATTCGACGTCGACGCGGTATGCAATCGGGTGCGGGAGCGGCAGCGCCGCGGCCGCACGTTCTCGATCGTGGTGATCGCCGAAGGCGCCCGTCCGGCCGGCACGGCCGAATCGATCGATCGGCGGTCCCGCATCCGTGCGGGCGAGATCAGCGACTGGCTCGCCCGCGAGATGGAGCGCTGCATCGACACCGAGACCCGCACGGTCGTGCTCGGTCACATCCAGCGCGGCGGCACGCCGACCGCGCACGACCGCGTGTTGGCGACGCGGTTCGGCGTGCACGCCGCCGACCTGGCGATCGCCGGTGGCTGGGGCAGGATGGTCTCGCTTCGGGGCACCGAGATCGGCGACGTCCCGTTGTCGGACGCGGTGCGGACGCTCAAGCGGCTGGATCCGGCGATTTGGGATATTGCGAAGGTTTTTGCGTAGGTAAGGCGCCGGCCGGAGGCCGGCGGGGGCGGCGCGCCGGTTGATGCGCGGGGGGCGGCCGCGCGTTGCGCGGCGGGGAGCGACCGGCCGTTCCCGCGCGCCGATAGGCGCGCTCCCTCGGCACGCCCTCTTCTCAAAACACCCACCTCCACGGCGCCCTCCGCGCCTCCGCCACAATCGAATCCACCTGGACGCGTACCCCTGCCAGCGCGTTGCGCAGTGCGGGGTCAGTCTGCCACCGTGCGGAGAAGCCGTGGGGCTCGGTCTGGAGCATCGCGCGCAGGGCATCCACGTGGGCGCCCAGCGTGTCGGCCCGCGCGGAGAGGCGGCGGAGGGCGTCGGCGAGGGCGGGGTCGCGGGTGCGGGCGATCCGAGCTTCGGCGCGGGAGGCGATCTCGCCGGCGGCGGCGCGGATCCTGGCGAGTGTGGCGTGCACGGCGGTGTCGCCCGAGAGGCGGGAGAGCGAGCCGTGCTCGGATGCCAGGGCGAGCGACTGGAGTTCTTCACCGGCGCCCTGGAGTGCGTCGGCGGCGGCCTGCATGGCGGGCCGCATTTCATTGGTGCGGACGGCGAGTTGGCGCCGTTCCAGCTCGAGATCGGCGAGGGCGCGGCGCACGGTGTCGACGCGCTGGAGGACCTGCCGGGGCGTGAGCGGGCGACGGGCGACGAGCGTGTCGCCGGGGGCGAGCGGCGGCGCCGTGACGGAGCCGGGCATGAGGTTCACGACCGGGTCGCTCAGGAGGCGCGGTGTCATGAGCGTGAGCTCGCTGTCGCGGCGGAGGAGCGGCGCGTGGGCGGAGCGGATGCGCAGCGTCGCCGCGAAGCGGTCCTGTCCGGCGGCGCCGGGGCGGAGCATTTCGACGCGAGTCACGGCGCCGGCCGGCCGGCCCGCGATCCAGACGGGCGTGCCCGCGTCCAGTGCGGTCGCTTCGGGGAAGACGCCGACGATGGAGAAGCCGTCGGTGAACGCTTCGATGATGTCGTCGAGGAACGCGATGAATGCGCAGATCCCGATGGTGGCAAGGATCAGCAGCGCGCCCCCGACGGCGCGGCGGCCCTGGCGTCGCCCGGTGACCATGCTAATTTACCGCGCCCGTCGACGCCGGCGGTTGAAGGTAGAAATGCTTACGATCGGACATATCGATTACAGCAATTGCATCCCGGTGCACGCGTTGCTGCTGGAAGGCGGCGCGCCGCCGTGGATCGAGCTGCGCCGCGGCGTGCCGTCGGCGCTGAATGCGGAGCTCCGGGCGGGGATGCTGCACGTCGCTCCCTGCTCGAGCATCGAGTATGCAAGGAACGCGGACCGCTATCGCCTGATCCCCGGCTTTGCGATCGGGGCGCGGGGCGCGGTGCAGAGCGTGCTCCTCGAGACGACGCGGCCGATCGAGGAGCTGGATGGTGCGGAGGTCGCGATCCCGACCGCCTCGGCGACCTCGGTGGTGCTGCTCCGGGCGCTGCTCGAGATCCGGCACGGTCTGCGCCCGCGCTACAGGGAGTTCGTGCAGTCGGATTCGGTCGACCCGGTTCGCGACGGCGCGGCCGCCGCGCTCTGGATCGGCGACATCGCGCTGCGCCGTGGCGGGAGCACGTCGCACACGATCCTCGACATGGGCGAGCTGTTCACCGACTGGACCGGCCTGCCGTTCGTCTTCGCATTGTGGCAGACCTCGGCCGGGCCGGAGCGGGACGACGAGCTCCTCGCGCTCGGCGAGCTGCTCGCTGATTCGAGGCGCCATTACGAGGCGAACGCCGAGGCGCTGGCCGAGCGGTACGGCCCCGAGCTGGGGCTCGAGCCCGGTCGCTTGCTCCGCTACTGGCGCTCGCTCGAGTACGGGCTCGACGAGGAGATGCAGCGCGGTTTGCTCCATTTCTACCGACTGGCCGCGGAGCTGGGCGAGGCGCCGGGCGTGCCGCCGCTCCGCTGGGTCACTCGCTGACGTCTTCTTCGGTCTCGCCCGGCCGATCCTCGTCGATCTCGTGACCACCGACGGGCGGCCCGCCCTCGCCGTCGAAGTCCGGGACCGGCTCGGACGCGCCGAGGAGAGGCCGCTCGCCCATGGTCCCGCCGATGCGCGTCCCGGCGATCGTCTCCATGTCCGGGAAGTGTTCGAGCGCTTCGTCGACCTCCTCGATCATGCGGCCGAAGCCGGCGCCCTTGTAATTCTCGTATCCGGAGCGGATGATCCCCACCACCTCGTCCCACGGCGCGGGCGGGCCCATCCCTTCCCAGCTCTCGCGGAGGTAGTGCTCGACCTCGCGGAACGGACGGTCGCCGAACCGGCCTCGTGAATCGAGCCCGTGCCGGAATGCCGCCTCGACCTGGTCGCCGTCCAGGTCGCGCGCCTCCATCCATTTGCGCTGGAATTGCGGATCCTCGATCTCCTCGTACCGGAGCCGGCGCCCGCGCCGCTCGCCCCTGTCGTCGCCCGGCATTGTTTCTTTCGTCCTTCAGAGTGGTGGCGCGCTCGTGTGTCGGGGGTCAGGGGTTGCAAGGGGCGAGCCGAGAGGGCGCGCCCCCGCCACCGCCCCCGCAATCCCTCCACCTGGACACCCTTCCCGCCCTCCCGCTATGTTTCACCCATGAACGGGCTTTGGAGCGCACCTCTCGCCTGGGTTGGTCGTTCCGCACTCGGATTGTCGGCCGGGTTCGGGCGGTTCGGCCGGTTCGCGGCGAGTGCGGCCCGTGCTCTACTCGACACTGGAACCTGGGCGCGCTTGCTGGTGGATCAGATGGCGCGCCTCGGGGTCGAATCCATCCCGATCGCGGTCTTCATCGCGGCGTTCACCGGCATCGTCCTGGCGCTTCAGGCGTCGTACACGTTCACGGGCGCGGTTCCGCTCTACTTCGTCGGCGTGCTGGTCGCCAAGACGATGATCCTGGAGCTCGGGCCGGTCTTGACCGGTCTGGCGCTGGCGGGGCGGGTGGGCGCGAACATCGCCTCCGAGATCGCGACGATGCGCGTAACGGAGCAGATCGACGCGCTGGAGACGCTGGCGTACGACCCGGTCGCGTACCTGGTCGTGCCGCGGGTGCTGGCGGGCGTCGTCATGTTCCCGATCGTGGTCGCCTTCGCCGATGCGGTCGGGATCGCGGCCGGCTGGATCACGGCGATCAACCTGCTCGACATGTCGACGCCGGAATTCGTGCGGGGCGTGCGGCTGTTCTTCGACACGTTCGACGTGCACTATTCGCTGATCAAGGCGACGTCGTTCGGGCTGGTCGTCACGTTCGTGGGGTGCTTCTTCGGCTTCGGCGCGGCGGGCGGTGCTGCGGCGGTCGGCCGGGCGACGACGCAGGCGGTGGTCGTGAGCAGCATGCTGATCCTGGTGCTCGACGCGTTCTGGGCGGCGGCGCTGCTGTGAGCATCCGACTCTGGGACGTGAGGAAGTCGTTCGGCGAGCGCGTCGTCCTGGACGGTGTCTCGCTGGAGGTGGGCGCGGGCGAGACCGTCGCCGTCATCGGCTTTTCCGGCTCGGGCAAGTCGGTCCTCCTCAAGACGATCGTGGGGCTGCTGAGGCCGGACGGCGGCTCGGTCTTCGTGGACGGGCAGGACGTCGGAGCGCTGCGCCGCGAGGAGCTGTACGCGCTCCGGCGCCAGGTCGGCTACGTCTTCCAGTTCGCCGCGCTCTTCGATTCGATGACGGTCGAGGAGAATGTGGCGATGGGGCTGCGGCGCGTGCCCGGGATGACGGAGTCGCAGATCCGCGAGCGGGTCGACGAATCGCTGCGGCTTGTCGAGCTAGAAGGGTACGGCGCGCGCCTGCCGGGGCAGCTCTCCGGCGGGCAGCGCAAGCGGGTCGGACTGGCCCGCGCGATCGCGACGCGGCCGCGGTACCTGCTCTACGACGAGCCGACCACGGGGCTCGACCCCGTGACGACGGCGGTGATCGATGGGCTGATCCTCAAGCTGGAGCGCGAGCTCGGGGTGACCAGCCTCGTGGTGACGCACAACATGGAGAGCGCCTTCCGGGTCGCGGATCGGATCGCGCTGCTGTACGAGGGGCGGATCCGCTTCGCCGGCACGCCCGAAGAGGTGCGGACGTCAGGCGACCCGGTCGTCCGTGCGTTCATCGAAGGGCGTCCGGAACTCGCGCAGGAGGTCGTGTGAAGAAGCGAACGGACGTGGTCGTCGGGGCGGCGGTCCTGGCCGGGATCGTCGTGGTCGTGGTCGGCACGCTCTGGCTGAAGGGCGCCGGCTTCGGCCGCGAAGAGATCACGCTGGAGGCGCGATTCCGCGAGATCGGCCAGCTCCTGGTCGGCAACACGGTCAAGCTGCGCGGCGTTCCGATCGGCCGGGTCGAGGCGATCACGTTCGAGGAGGGCGGCGAGGGCGTGCTGGTGAAGATGCGGATCGACCGCGACGCGCCGCTGCCCGAGGACCCGGTCGTGCTCCTGTCGCCCGAGTCGCTCTTCGGCGACTGGCAGGCGGAGATCTTCCCGCGGCGGCAGTTCCCGCGCTACGCGTACGCGGAGTCTACCGACCCGACGGTGCTGCCGGGGTACTCGCTCCCCGACATCTCGCGGCTGACGGCGGTCGCCGACGAGATCGCGGGGAACCTGGCGGTGCTGACCGACCGGGTCGAGGCGGCGTTCACGGAGCAGACGGCGGCCAACATCCGGCAGGCGATCGAGAACATCCAGCTCGTGAGCGAGCGGATCACCGGCCTGGTCATCACGCAGCAGCACGCGGTCGAGGAGGTCGCGCGCAACCTGAGCGCGACGACGGAGACGCTGGGCGAGGCCGCGCTCGTGGTGCGGCGCACGATGGCGCAGGTCGACTCGGCCGTCGCCCAGGGCGAGATCGCCGCGATCATCGGAAACGTCGAGCGCGCCTCCTCCAAGTTCGACTCCCTGAGCGTGGAGCTGCTGCGTGCGAGCACGGAGTTCCGGGCGATCACGCTCCGGGCGGACAGCGCGATGCAGGCATTGGGCGCGGTCGCCTCCCGGCTCGACAGCGGCGAGGGGAGTCTGGGGCTGCTCCTCCAGGATTCGACGCTGTACGCGCAGCTGCTTCGCACGAACGCGATCCTGCAGGCGCTGCTCGAGGATTTCCAGGCGAACCCGCGCAAGTACATCAAGCTGGAGATCTTCTAGCGCGCGGCTCCGGATCGGGCCGGGGTCGGCATCGGGAGCGAGGACTGCGGACCGGGTCGTGAAGCGCTCGAGCCCGGCACCTTGGCGTCGTGGCGAGGACAGGACGGAAAATTGCAGGGATCGCGCGTGTGGCGAAGCTGGTACTGAAGTTCGGCGGTACATCGGTGGGGACGCCGGAGCGGATCGCGGCGGTCGCGCGGCGCGTCGTGCGGGAGCGTCGGGCCGGGAACGACATCGTCGTCGTGGTCTCGGCGATGGGTGATACGACCGACGACCTCCTGGCGCTGGCGGGGCGGGTGTCGCCGGATCCGCGGCGCAGGCACCCGCGCGAGCTGGACATGCTGCTCACGGCGGGCGAGCGGATCGCGATGGCGCTGCTGGCCATGGCGATCCGGGAGGCGGGTGCCGAGGCGATCAGCTTCACGGGCTCGCAGGCGGCGATCCTGACGGATGCGACGCACACGGGCGCGCGGATCCTCGAGGTGCGTGCGACGCGGGTGCGTGAAGCGCTGGAGGCGGGCCAGATCGTGATCGTCGCCGGGTTCCAGGGGGTGAGTCCGGCGCGGGAGGTGACGACGCTGGGGCGGGGCGGGTCGGACACCACGGCGGTCGCGCTCGCGGCAGCGCTCGGCGCGGATCGCTGCGACATCTACACGGACGTGGACGGGGTCTTCACTGCGGATCCGCATCGGGTGCCGACGGCGCGCCTACTCGACCGTGTGGATTATGAGGAGATCCTGGAGCTGGCCTACTCGGGTGCGCAGGTGATGCACCCGCGAGCGGTCGAGATCGCCGCACGCTACGGCGTGCCGATCCGCGTGCTCTCGACCTTTCGGGAAGACGGTAATGGCGGCACGTTCATCACGCGCAAGGAGCGGGGTTTGGAAGAGCTGGTGTTGACGGGTCTGGCCTCGGAGCCGGGCTTCGCACGGCTGGTGCTGAAGGGGCTGCCGGACGGGATGCGCTCGACGTCCGCCGTGCTCGGCCGTCTTGCCGGCGCCGGGGTGAGCGTGGACATGGTCGCGCAGTCCGACCGTGACGACGGCCGCCGTCAGCTCCAGCTCTCGGTGCGAGAGGAAGTGCTCGCCGAGGCGCGTGAGCTGTGCAGCGGGATGGTGGCGGAGCTGGGCGGCGAGGGCGTCGAAGTGCAGGATCGTCTTGCGCGCGTGGCGCTGGTGGGGACGGGGATGCACGGCCGGCCGGGCGTGTACGCGCGGGCGTTCGAGGTCCTGCTCGGCGAGGGCGTCGAGGTGCACGGGCTGTCGACCTCGGCGATCTCGATCGCGCTGCTGATCGATGCCGAGCACGAGGACCGTGCGTTGCGTGCGCTGCACGACGCGTTCGGCCTCGGGGAGGCGCGGCCGTGAAGGCGGCGATCCTGGGCGCGACGGGCGCCGTCGGCCAGACGATGTTGCGCGTGCTCGAGGAGCGGGAGCTGCCGATCGACGAGATCGTGCCCCTCGCCTCGGAGCGGTCGGTCGGGACCACGGTGACGTGGCGGGGCCGGGAGTGGCCGGTGCGCACGCCGGCGCCGGGCGTCTTCCGCGGCTGCGCCGTGGCGCTCTTCTCTGCCGGCGCGACGCGCAGCCGGGAGTGGGCGGAGCGGGCCGCGGACGAGGGCGCCGTCGTCGTCGACAACTCGTCGGCCTGGCGCATGCACCCCGAAGTGCCGCTGGTCGTGCCGGAGATCAACGCCCATCGGATCGCGGACCGTCCGCTCGGGATCATCGCGAACCCGAACTGCGTGACGATCCAGCTCGTGCTGGCGCTCGAGGCGGTCCGTCGCGCCGCGGGTCTGGCGCGCGTGGTCGTGAGCACGTACCAATCCGTATCCGGCGCGGGGCAGAAGGGGATCTCGGCGCTCGAGGCGGAGCTCGCGGGCGGGACGGCCGAATCGTCGCCGTTCGATGCGACGATCGCCGGGAACGTGATCCCGTCGATCGGCCCGCGCGACGGGGAGGGGTGGAACGAGGAGGAGGAGAAAATCCGGCAGGAGAGCCGCAAGATCCTCGAGGCGCCTGGGCTGCCGATCGCGGCGACGTGCGTGCGGGTGCCGGTCCCGGTCGGGCACGCCGTGGCGGCGACGCTGGAACTCGAGCGGCCTCTTGCGCGGGACGAGGTCGAGCGCGCGCTCGCGACGATGCCGGGGGTCGAATGCGCCGTCGATGGGCGCGACCCGCTGCCGTGCGATGTGGCAGGCGCCGACCGCGTGCTCGTCGGGCGGGTGCGCATCGACCGTGACCTGCCGAACGTCGTGCACCTCTGGGCCGTCGCGGACAACCTTCGCAAGGGCGCCGCGACCAACACCATTCAGATCGCAGAGCACCTGATCCGTGGCTAGACGGGGACGAGGCAGGAGGCAAGACGGAGGCGGGCGCCGGGGCGGCGGCCGCCAGCGCGCTTGCATCGAAACGAGTGCGGGCGGCGTCGTGTTCCGTCGCATCGGAGACGACGTCCACTTCCTGCTGATCCGTGACCCGTACGAGAACTGGGGGCTCCCGAAGGGGCACGTCGAGGGCGAGGAAACACCCGAACAGGCGGCGCTGCGCGAGATCACGGAGGAGACCGGGCTGGACGAGCTTCGCGCCGAGTGCGAGCTGCCGACGATCGACTGGTATTTCCGCGACCGCGGCCGCCTGGTCCACAAGTACTGCCACTTCTACCTTGTCGAGTCCGTGACGGGCGACCCGAGCCCGCAGCTCGACGAGGGGATCACCGAGTGCGTCTGGCTGCCGGCGGACGAGGCGATCCGGGTGATCACATACGAAAACGCGCGCGAAGTGCTGCGGGCGGCGGTGCGCGCGGTGCCTGCGGGTACCCCTGACGCCGCGGGGTGACGTGGGCCGCGATGGTGGGCGCATGGGCGCGCCCGCTGCGGCGAGGAGAGCGATGATGCGATCAGAACGTGGGGTCGATTGGCGCTGGCTGTACGCAGCGGCCGTTCTCGTGGTCCTGGGTGCGCTGCTCTTCAGTGTTCGGGCCGTGCTCACGCCCATCACGCTGTTGTTCCTGCTGCTGCTCCTGCTTTCGCCCTTCGCCGGCGACCGTCGGCATACGATGATCGTGGCTGGCATCTGCGCCCTGGTCCTGCTCTGGCTGCTGCAGACGGTCGGCACGCTCCTGGTCCCGTTCGTGCTCGCGCTCGCGCTCGCCTACATCCTCGACCCGTTCGTCAATGCGTTGGAGCGGTTGCGGGTGCCGCGCGGCATCGCGGTGATCCTCCTCGGGCTTCCGGTGTTCGGGGTCATTGCGCTGGGCGTCTTCCTGGGCGTGCCCGCCCTGGCCGACCAGGTCGAGGCCTTGATCGCCCGGGCGCCCGAGGCGGTGCGCCAGGTCGAGGCGTGGGCCCGTGGCGCGCGCGGCTGGCTCCTGCGCGTTGACCTGCCGTTCATCCGTGAGGACGAACTGCTCGCGCCGCTCCAGAACCTCCAGGCGGACCAGATCGTCACGTTCCTGCGCGAGCGTCAGGAAGCGATCGCGCGGCAGGGTTGGGCGGCGGTGCTCGGACTCGGCCGCGGGATCGGGACCCTGGTCATGGTCTTCGGTTACGTCGTGCTGACGCCGGTCCTGACGTTCTACCTGCTCCGCGACTACGACCGGATCTCCGCGTGGCTGGCCGACCTGGTGCCGCACGCGAAGCGTGAGCGCTGGCTCGGCTTCCTCGAGGAATACGACGGCCTCCTCGCCCGCTACTTGCGCGGGCAGCTCATGGCCGCCGCCGCGGTCGGCACGCTGACCGGGATCGGGTTCTGGATCGTCGGGCTGCCGTACGGCGGGCTGGTCGGCGCGGTGGCCGGGGTGTTCAACCTTGTGCCGTACCTCGGCCTCGCGGTCAGCCTGGTGCCGGCCATCCTGATCGCGCTCCTGAGCGGGAGCATCCTGGCGTCGCTGGTCAAGGTCGCCATCGTCTTCGCGGTGGTGCAGGCGATCGACTCGATGATCCTCGGCCCGCGCATCGTCGGCGATTCCGTCGGGCTCCACCCCGTCTGGGTAATGCTCGCCCTGGCCGTGGGAGGCTTCTTCCTCGGCCTGATCGGGATGCTGCTCGCCGTGCCGGTGGCGGTGCTGGTGAAGCTGCTGGGGCAGCGAGCCATCGAGAAGTACCGTGCGTCCGAGGCGTACCTGGGCTCCACGGCGGCGGCAGGCGAGCCCGCAGCGGCGGCAGCGACGGCACGAACGACGGAAGCTCAACCCGTGTGAAGATGTGAGACGGACGAACGGCGGGCGCGCCTCGCGCCTGCTTTCCTGGCCGAACGCGATCTCGCTGCTGAGGTTCCCGCTGGCGGTGCTGTTCGTCCTGGCCGAGTCCGTCGTCGCACGAAGTGGGATCGCGCTCGTCGCCGGAATCAGTGACGGGGTAGATGGTTGGCTCGCGCGCCGCACGGGCGCACGCACGAAGGCCGGCGAGCTGCTGGACCCCATTGCCGACAAGACGTTCGTCTTCGCGGCGCTCTTCGGCTTCGTCCGAACGGGCGAGCTTCAGTTCTGGGAGCTTCTCGTCCTGCTGGCCCGCGACATCTACGTCTCCGTCGTGTTCTTCGTCGCACTCGCCCTCGGTCTGTCGCTCCGATTCCAGGTGCGCCGGACCGGCAAGATCGTGACGACGCTCCAGATCGTGGCGATCCTCGTGCTCCTCCTCGTCCCTGCCTGGGCCCCGGTCCTGGTCGGCCTCATTGGCGTCGCCGCAGCCATTGCCATCGTCGACTACACCCGTGCCGGGCTGCGGAGCTTGCGGGGCGACGAATCGGCAACGTAGCTTGCCGCCGCGGGTATACCGCAGTGTGACGCGGCCAACGTGGCATCCAACGTAAATGGACTGGACGACGTGAATTACGCCGAGGCGAAGGACATCACCATCATCGGCGGCGGGCCGACGGGTCTGTTCGCCGCATTCTATGCGGGGCTGCGCGGGGTGAGCGCGCGGATCATCGACTCGCTCCCGGAGCTGGGCGGCCAGCTCGCCGCGCTCTACCCCGAGAAGTACATCTACGACGTCGGCGGCTTCCCGCAGATCCTGGCGCGCGACCTCGCGGCCAACATGATCGAGCAGGGCACGCAATTCGGCGCGGACGTGCGTCTCGAGGAGCAGGTCCAGGAGCTCATCCGCCAGGACGATGGCTTCATCCTCGTGACGGACAAGATGCGCTACCCGACGAAGGCGGTCGTCATCGCCGGCGGGAAGGGCGCATTCTCGCCCCGGACGCTCGAGTGCCCCGGCTACGACCGGCTCCTCGGGCGCGGCGTGAGCTACCACGTCAAGGATCCGTCCGAGTACGATGGGAAGCGTGTCCTGATCGTCGGCGGCGGCGACTCGGCGGTCGACTGGGCGCTCAACCTGAAGGACCGTACCGAGCGGCTCATCCTGATCCACCGGCGCGAAGGCTTCCGCGCCCACGCGCACTCGATGGCGTTGCTGCGCGAGGCGGTCGACCAGGGGAAGGTCGAGCTGCTCACGCACCGCGAGATGCGCGAGATCCACGGCGAGGACGGCGTCTGCGCGGCGACGATCTTCGACAACCGCACGGACGAGGAGGAGACGTTCGAGGTCGACGCCGTGCTCACATTGATCGGATTCAAGCCGGACCTCGGCCCGATCGCGAACTGGGGCCTCGAGATCGAGCGCAACTCGATCAAGGTCGGCCAGACGATGGAAACCAACATCCCCGGCGTCTTCGCCGCCGGCGACATCGTCACCTACGAGGGGAAGCTCGAGCTCATCGCGACCGGCTTCGCCGAGGCGGCCGTAGCCGTCAACTACGCGGTCCATCACATCGACCCGAAGGCGCGGATCAACCCGGGCCACTCTACGAACCTCAAGGTCTTCAAGGACCGCGAACCGGCGATGGTGGAAACGTCCGGGGCGTAGCCGAAAAGGCCGGGGGTCGGGCGGAAGGCATGCGATTCGTCATCCTGGGCGGCGGCTGCTACGGAAGCTTCTACGCGAGGCAGCTCCTGCGCGCCCGGGATGCCGGCGCGTTCACGGTCGGCGAGATCGTCGTCGTCGACCGCAACGAGACGCCGCGGGCGCGCCGCGAGATCGAGCCCACCCCCGCGCTCCGCTTCGTGAAGTCCGATTGGGAAGCGTTCCTGCGCCCCTACCTCGCCTCGCTCGGCGCGGACGCTGAAGACCGACTCGTCACGCCGCCGTTCACCCCTCACCTCGCCCTGGCCTGGCTCCTCGACCGATTGCGAGCCGAGCGCCCCGAGCGGGAGTGGATACTCGAGCCGTTCCGTCGCTTCCCGGGCACACCGTTCGAGCAGCAGGCAGCGGGTGGCCCGCTCCTCGTGTCCCACGCCGACTGGGAGTGCCCCGTCCATTGCATCGAGCCGGCCACCTGCCCGGCCACCCGCGGCCCGCGCGACTGGGATCTGGACCGCACGGTGCGAGGATTCGAGGCGGCGCTCCAGGAAGCTGGCCAGCTCGTCGACCAGCTCCACCTCTTCCACTGCCACCACGTGACGTACGGCGTCGGCGCGTACCGGGCGGCTGCAGTGCGCGAGGCCTACGAGCAGATCACCGGATGTATCGAAGGCGCGGCCCGTGGCCGCGCCGCCCGTTTCCTCGTCGGCACCATCTCGCACTGCCACGGCGCGCTGCACCTCCTCGTGAGCCGACCTGGCACGAAACGTGTAACCGCGGCGTCGCCATTGCCTCGGCCGCACTCACCCTGATCCGAATCGAAAATGGAGCAGACCAAGACGATCCTGATCGTCGAGGACAATGAGGACAACCTCATGGTCTACCGGACAATCCTGGAGCACGTGGGGTATGGCGTGATCGAGGCCCGGGACGGTGAGGAAGGGATCGCTCGGGCGCGGGAGCACCACCCGGACCTCATCCTGATGGACATCTCGATCCCCAAGATCGACGGGTGGGAAGCGACGCGTCGGCTCAAGGAGGAGGAGGACACGCGCGAGATCCCGATCATTGCGCTGACGGCGCATGCACTCGAGGAAGACCGGGAAAAGGCGCTCCGCGTAGGTTGCGACGGCTACCTGGCCAAGCCGGTCGAGCCGCGCCGGGTCGTCGAGGAGGTCCAGCGATACGTCGGCCCGGCCGGCGGCGAGTGACGCGCGGCCGGGCGGCACATCTCTCGCAACCGCCTTCCGAGTGAGGTCACGACACGAGGCGATGACCAAACGCGGAGGGACCGATGGCGAACGATGCACGGCAGTCTCTGATCGACGGCCTGAACGAAGACCTGGCCCACGAATATCAGGCGATCATCTCCTATCTCCTCTACTCCCGTCTCGTCACCGGGCCGCTCCGTCCCGAACTGTCCTCTTTTCTGGAAAGCGAAATCGAAGACGAGCTCGAGCACGCGAAGTTCCTGTCGCACAAGATCGTGGCCCTGGGCGGCGAACCGACGTCCCGCCCGGCGGCCGTGCAACTGAGCGAGGACAACCGCGAGATGCTCGAGCTGTCGCTCCGGTCCGAGCGCGAGACGATCGAGCGCTACACGCGCAGGATCGAGCAGGCGGAGGAGGCGGGCGAGCTCGGGCTGCGCGTCGACCTCGAGAACATCCTGGCCGAAGAGACGAAGCACATGGAGGATCTCGAGCGGATCCTTTCGCAGTGGTCGGAGTGAGGCGACCTGGGCTGCGGCTTCACCGCCCGAGTACGGACCTCACCAGGCGAGCCAGCGCTCGAGGGCGCCGAGGGTGGCCAGGCACGCGGCGTCCTCGACCGAGCGGTCGATCGTGCCTACGCCCGGAAGGTGGGAGAGGCGTCGGCCGAATGCGGCTTCAATGGAGACGAGGACGTAGCGGCGCGAGACGACGTCGAGGAAATGCACGCCCTCGAGGCCAAAGGTGATCCCGCGGGTCGTCTTGGCCGCGGCATCGAGCACCGCGCGTGCAGCCGCGCGCGCGCGGCCCAGCTCGGTGTCGACCTCGCGCGCCTCGCCGACCGCCGGCTGACCGCGTCGCAGCACGTGGACACGGCATTCGATCCAGTTGTCCGTGCGGTGCGTCTCGAGCCGATCGAAGACCAGGCCGCGGCCGCGCCAGAGGGGGAGCGGGATCGCTTCCTCGTCGACGAGCGCGACCTGGAGATCCTCGCCGCGGAACACCAGGCCGCGACGCGTGAGGAGGTCCGAGACGGCTGCGCGGAGCACGGCCACCGACGAGCCGGGCGCGCCGGTGACGAACCCCTCGCGCAGATGCTGCGGGTCGCGCAGCCAGACGGCGGCCGCGAGCACGCCGGGGATCTGTTCGACCTCGGCGACGATTTCACGTTCGAGGGCGCGCGTGGCTTCGAGGCCGAGGGGCTTCGGGTCGCTCACCTAAGTCGACACGCGCCAGCGGTTGGTGGCTTGAAGCGACGCGAAGATCGCCGCTTCCTCGGGCGAAGCGTCGAGGTGCGCCGCGCCCGTGAGCGGGATGGGGCGGCGTCCGTCGAGCGCGCGCGCGGCGACGAGGACGAACTCCCTGTCGTGCGCCGAGACGATGGCGACGCCCTCGAGGCCGAGGTCCTCGTCGCCGCGGCACGCGGCGAGGGCAGCGAAGGTGGCCTGGGCGGCCGCTTCCGCGCGCCCGCGCGGCGTGTCGTGCCCACGACCCTGGCCGGTGAACTCGTCGGCGCCGGAGCGCAGCGTGACCGAGCAGGTCGCGCGGCGAGAGCCGTCGATGTGCGCGTCGTAGCCGAGATAGATGACGCGCGGGGCTCCGGCCGGTGCGGGTCTGGTCGGGGATGGGAGGGCGGAATCACCCGGGGCGGCCGTGGCCGCCGCAACCGGCGCGGGCGCTGCGGCGCCGTCCCCTTTCGGTTGCGCGAGCACGTCCGGGGCAGGGGACAGAGCATCGGCGCGGACTTGCGCCACACTCACGATGCGGCGGTCGATCTCGATTCCGAGACCGGCGCTGAGTGCGGATTCGACGTTGCGGACGATCTGCTTCGGATGGAACTCCGGCGTGGCGAGGACGTGGATCTCCCGGAGCGTGCCCTCCGGCCCGGCGACGACGTGGGCGGAGTACACGCCAGTCAGGGATGCCAGGAGTCGTTCCACACCGGGCAGCACGGAAGTCCTTGCGCGCGAATCGTTCATTGGCGATCAGGTCGAAAGCCCAACGAAGTTAGTGTCTTGCGGCGGTTAGCGCCAGTTGATCGTGAGTCTTGCGACCGGGAACCGAAGCCGGGCGTCTGGGCGTTGATGGGGCGGTGGGTCGCCTCCCGCACTTGCGGGCGGCGAGCCGGGTCGCCACCCTACCGGAAACGGGCGGGGCGTGGGGAGGAGCGGGGCAGGCGTGCCCGGCCCGGCCACGCGCCGGCGCCGCCCAGGACCTGGAAGCGCTCGAAGGAAGAGATTCGAACATGACGCAACGCACCCCCGAGAACGTGGTGATCATCGGATCCGGCCCCGCCGCCTGGACCGCGGCGATCTACGCCGCGCGGGCGGACCTTGCCCCCGTCGTCTTCGAGGGCGAGCCGATCCAGACGATGCTCCCCGGCGGCCAGCTCATGAACACGACGGAGGTCGAGAACTTCCCCGGCTTCCCCGACGGCATCACCGGCCCGGAGCTGATGGACAGGATGAAGTCACAGGCGCTCCGGTTCGGAACGCGGGTCGTCTCGGAGATGGTCGTTTCGGTGGATTTCTCGCGCCGCCCGTTCGTGATCCGTCCGAGTTACGGCGAGGAGGTGCTGGCGCGCGCGGTCATCGTGGCGACGGGCGCGAACGCGAAGTGGCTCGACCTGCCGAACGAGCAGCGCCTGGCGCAGAGCGGCGGTGGCGTGTCGGCATGCGCCGTGTGCGACGGCGCGCTCCCCTTCTTCCGCGAAAAGGTGCTCGCCGTCGTCGGCGGCGGCGACAGCGCGATGGAGGAGGCGCTCTACCTGACGAAGTTCGCGTCCAGGGTCCTGGTCATCCACCGCCGCGACGAGTTCCGCGCATCGAAGATCATGGCCGATCGGGTCCTGGAGCACCCCAAGGTCGAGGTCCTCTGGAACAAGGTCGTGACCGATGTGCTCGGCTACGACGAGATCTCGGGGCTCAGGCTGCAGGACACGGTGACGGGCGAGGTGTCGGAGATCGAGGTGGGCGGGCTCTTCGTCGCGATCGGCCACACGCCGAACACGGGCTTCCTGGAAGGCCAGCTAGAGCTGACGCCGCACGGCTACATCCGGACGCAGCCGTGGCGGACGGCGACGAGCGTCGAGGGCGTCTTCGCCGCGGGCGACGTGATGGACGACTACTACCGCCAGGCGATCACGGCCGCGGCGACCGGGTGCATGGCGGCGCTGGAGGCGGAGCGCTGGCTCGCGCACCAGGGGATCGGCGAGGTGCCCATGCTGGAGACGGCCGACGCGCCGGCCGCCACGTCGCAGGCCGACTGACGCCCGGTCAGAAGATGCTCTTGAGGCCGCGCCAGAGCCGGTCGAAGAGCCGCTCGATCCCCGACTCCGGATGGAGCGGGCAGTAGTCGAGCGGCTCGGTGCCCGGCAGGAAGTACTCGAGTCGAGTCTCCTCCGGCGGGCAGTTGCTCGTGGCGATGTGGCCGCTCGCGGTGTCGACTTGGACGCGGACGAGCGTCGCCGGCGCGCTCCAGCCGGAGGGCGCGGGGCGTGATTCGTAGGCGCGTCGCATGAAGTTCGCCCACGCCGGCGCCGCGAGCGTGCCTCCGCTCGCGCCCGGCAGGATCGGCTCCGGCTGGTCGAAGCCGAGCCAGACGCCGGCCACGAGGTCCGGCGTCATCCCAACGAACCAGGCATCCTTCCCCTCGTTCGTCGTGCCGGTCTTCCCTGCGGCGGGGAGGTAGAACCCCGCCGAGCGCACGCTGGCGCCGGTCCCGCGGTCGACCACCTCCTGTAGCAGGCTCAGCGTGAGGAAGGCGACGCCGTCGTCGAGGACCCTCTCGCGCTTCTCGTCCCGCGTCCAGAGCACGTTGCCGTCGGCGTCCTCGACGCGCGAGATCATCGTCGGCCGGACCTTGTAGCCGCCGTTGCCGAACGCGGCGTACACCGCGACGAGCTCGGCCGGCACGACCTCGGCCGAGCCGAGGAAGATCGATGGGTAGGGCGGGACCGGCGTGGTGATCCCGAGCTTGCCGGCGAGCTGCGCCACGTCGACCTCGCCGACCCAGCGGCCGAGGCGAACGGCCGCGTGGTTCGACGACCGCGCCAGCGCGGCGCGCACCGAGAGCGCCTCGACGGTATCGGCGATGTGGTCGCCCGGCCGCCAGGCGACGCCGTGCGGATCGTCGACCACGATGGGCGAGGTGTCGATGCGCGTGGTCACGGGCAGCCCCGCGTCGATCGCGGCCGCGTAGACGATCGGCTTGAACGCGCTGCCCGGCTGGCGGCGCGCCTGGAGCGCGCGGTCGAACTGGCTGAGCGCGAAGTCGCGTCCGCCGACGAGTGCGCGGATTTCGCCGGTCTGCGGGTCGAGCGCGACGATCATCCCCTGGAGGACGTTGGCGGTCGAGTCCGCCGTCGCATTCTCCCCCGGCCGGGGGTGGCGCCACGGGCCGTATGCTCCGCTCTCGATCCGCTCGATCTGCTGCGCCAGCGCCTCGCGGGCCGCCTCCTGGAGCTGCGGGTCGATCCCGGTGTGCACGCGCAGGCCCTGGACGTCCGCGTCCGGGCCGAACCGCTCGCGCAGCTCGCGCCGCACCGCGGCCACCACGTACGGCGCCGCGCCCGTGGCCTCGAGGGGCGGCGCCAGCCGGATCGGCTCGGCCTTCGCCGCCTCCGCCTCGGCGGGCGTGATCACGCCCTCGCGGGCCATGACGTCCAGCACGACGTTGCGCCGCTGCACCGCCCGCAACGGGTGGCGCCTCGGGTTGTACCCCACGGGGCTCTTGGCCAGCCCGATCAGGAGCGCCGCCTCGGCCGCATCCACCTCGGCGACCGACTTTCCGAAGTACCCCTCCGCCGCCGCCTCCACGCCGTAGAGCCCCGAGCCCAGGTAGACCTGGTTCAGGTACAGCTCGAGGAGCCCCTCTTTCGTGAACTCGTCCTCTAGCTTCGGCGCGAGGCGGATCTCGCAGACCTTGCGGGAGAGCTTCTTCGCGCGCGGGAGCTGCTCGGGGAAGAGGTTGCGCGCGAGCTGCATCGGGATCGTGCTGAAGCCTTCCTTGAAGGAAAGCGACGTCGCATTGCGCAGGGCGGCCCGCACGACGCCACGCAGGTCCACGCCTCCGTGCTGCCAGAAGCGGCGGTCCTCGACGGCGACGAGGCCGTCGCGCAGCAGGGCGGGCACCTCGTCCAGCTCGACCACGACGCGGCGCTGGGGCGAGAGGTCGGCGATCAGCGAGCCGTCCGCCGCGAAGACGCGGCTCGCCTCCGGCGGGCGGTAGTCGCGCAGGCCGGCGACGTCCGGGCAGTCCGGGCCCACGGGGCCGAAAATCGTCGCGGCGAGCCCGAGCGGCGCCGCGACGAGGATGGCTGCGACGATGTAGCGGTACTTCATGCCCGATGGATACCCCCGGAGAGCAACATCCTTCCGCCGTCGACCACGACGACCTCGCCGGTCACGAAGTCACTTTCGACGAGGTAGAGCAGCGCGCGTGCGACGTCCTCGGGGGTGCCGATCTTCTTGAGGGGCGCCCGCCCGACGCTCTGCAATAGATCCTCTTCCGTATAGCCCTCGGGCGGCAGCACGGTTCCGGGAGCGATGCAGTTGGCGCGGATGTCGGGCGCGAGCGCCGTGGCGAGGATCCGGGTCAGGTGGACCAGGCCGGCCTTCGAGACGCTGTGGTGTGCGTACGACGGCCACGGCTGGAACGCCGAGAGGTCCGCAATGTTGACGATGACGCCGCCGCCGTCGCGTCGCAGCAACGGCGCCGCCGCCTGCGACAGGAGGAAGGGCCCCTTCAGGTTGACCGCCAGGACGCGGTCCCACTCCTCTTCCGTGATCGCCAGCAGCGGCGCGGTCTCGAACATGGACGCGTTGTTGACCAGCACGTCCAGCCGACCGAAGACTTCGGCGGTACGGCGGACCAGCATGTCCGCGACGTCTTTTCTGGAGACGTCGCCGTGGAGCGCGATGGCGCGCCTGCCGAGCGCCGCGATGTCGGCGACGGTCCGCTCGGCTTCCTCCGCGGACTGGAAATAGTTCACGACGACGTCCGCGCCCGCGCGGGCGAGGGCGAGGGAGAGCGCGCGTCCGACCCGGCGCGCGCCGCCGGTGACCAGGGCGACCTTTCCGTTCAGATCCATGGACTCAAGAGTAGTGGCGAGTCGGGCGCAGAGCAATTAAACTGACCGCCGCACGAAGAGCGGGGAGTGAAGGAGGAATCATGCCAGAACTCGAAGGCCGGACCGCGGTCGTGACCGGCGCAACGAAGGGGATCGGCCTTGCCATCGCCGAGGCGCTCGTCGCCCACGGCGCGAACGTCGTCATCTCCGCCCGGACCGCGGCCGATGTCGAGCGCGCGGCAGGGGACCTGGCCGCGGGGCGGTTACGTCTTTACGACGGACCGGCGGGCGAGTCGAGCGGCGGTGCCCACGGCGTCGTCTGCGACGTGAGGCGCCCCGACGACTGCCGGCGCCTGATCGATGAGGCGGCCTCGCGGTTCGGCGGGATCGACATCCTGATCAACAACGCAGGGATCGGCCACTTCACGACCGTCGAGGAGATGGATGTCGAGGACTGGCAGCGCGTCCTCGAGACCAACCTGAGCGGTGTGTTCTACTGCTCGCACTACGCACTCCCGCACCTCAAGCGGGGCGGCGGCTGGATCATCAACATCGGCAGCCTGGCGGGGAAGAACGCATTCCCTCGCGGCGCGGCGTACAACGCGAGCAAGTTCGGGCTGGTCGGCTTCACCGAAGCGCTGATGCAGGAGGTCCGTCACGACGGGGTCCGCGTCAGCATGATCATGCCGGGGAGCGTCGCCACGGGGTTCACCCACCCGACCCCGGGCGCCGGCGACGAGTGGAAGGTCCAGCCGGTGGACATCGCGGTGATCGTGCTGGACTTGCTGAGGACGCCGGAGAGGACGCTGCCGAGTCGGGTGGAGGTGAGGCCGAGCAGGCCGAAGTAGAGGGCGCGCCTGTCGGCGCGCGGGTGCGGGCGGCTTGCGGCGGCGGGGAGCGGCGCGCGTTGCGGGCGGTGGGCGGCCGGCCTTCGGCCGGCGGGGATCGGCCGCCTGCGGCGGCGGGGGCGGCGGGCCTGCGGCCGGCGCGGGAGGGGGCCGGCGGCTTCGCCGCGGCGCGGGTGGCGGGATCGTCATTGTAGGCGCGCGGGAGTGCGGCCGGCGGCAGCCGTGAAGGGGGACGGGCGTTCCGTCGGGTTCGTCGCTGTACCCAAGTGCACAACCGGCGGCCAACATGTGTTTCTTGTGCGATTGGGGTGAATATGATGCCCGAATCGCACAACGAAATCCGGCGCCCCAAATGATGGTTCGATAGGGGTGAAATAGTCGACCCTATCGAACAATCTTTCATGGAATGCCGTTGGTTGTGCGATTGGGGACCCCCGGGTGGTGGCCGTCGGTCTCTCGGTCGCCGGAGCCACCCGCTTCGCGGTGGGGGGCGCCCTCTGCGGCGGACGACTGGGCCGCCCTCGTGGCGGGCACGGTCGCGGTCGCGTTCGCGGCCCCGTCGCTGGGGAGCGCTGCGCCGTCCAGGAGCGCCGGTGCGTCGAGGGGCGGCGGTGCGTCGAGGGGCGGCGCGCGGCCCCCTCGCGGG
>CAYPGK010000012.1:27260-56367 GCA_964410055.1 uncultured Gemmatimonadaceae bacterium
CGGTGCGTCGAGGGGCGGCGGTGCGTCGAGGGGCGGCGCGCGGCCCCCTCGCGGGTGTCGCTTCTTGGCTCGGCCTTTCGGGGCAAGTCGAGTGTCACACGTATTCCAATGGAGGAAGGAATGTCGGATCAGGCATATCGCATAGAGCGTGATTCCCTCGGTGAGATGCAGGTGCCCTCGGATGCGCTCTGGGGGGCGCAGACGCAGCGGGCGGTGGATAACTTCCCGATCAGCGACCTGCGGTTCCCGCGCGAGTTCATCGCGGCGATGGGGATGATCAAGAAGGCGGCGGCCGAGACGAACATGGAGCTCGGGCTGCTGGACGAGGAGGTCGGTCGTGCGATCGTGGCGGCGGCGGACGAGGTGATCCGCGGTGAGCTGGACCGGCACTTCGTCCTCGACATCTTCCAGACGGGGAGCGGCACCTCGACGAACATGAACACGAACGAGGTGGTCGCGAACCGGGCGTCGCTGCTGCTGGGGGCGAACATCGGCTCGAAGCGGGTGCACCCGAACGACCATGTGAACCTCGGGCAGTCGTCGAACGACGTGATCCCGACGGCGATGCAGGTGGCGGCGCGACGTGCGATCCAGTTCGACCTGCTCCCGGCGATGGCCGAGCTGAGGAGCGCGCTGAGCGCCAAGGCGGAGGAGTTCGACGGGATCGTGAAGTCGGGCCGCACGCACCTCATGGACGCGACGCCGATCCGGTTGGGCCAGGAGTTCAGCGGCTTTGCGGCCCAGATCGCGCTCGGGATGCGGCGCCTCAAGGAGGCGAGCGACGACATGGCGGATCTGCCGCTCGGCGGGACGGCGGTGGGGACGGGGATCAACACGCACGAGGAGTTCGCGCGCCGGGCGATCGAGCGGATCTCGGTCATGGCGGGCGTCGATTTCCGCGAGGCGGAGAACCACTTCGAGCGCCAGGCCACGCGCGACACCATCGTCTATGCCCACGGCGCGCTGAACACGGTCGCCGTCTCGCTCATGCGAATCGCCAACGACATCCGCTGGCTGGCGAGCGGGCCGCGTGCGGGGCTCGCCGAGATCACGCTCCCGGCGACGCAGCCCGGCTCCAGCATCATGCCCGGCAAGGTGAACCCAGTAATCCCTGAGGCGGTCACCATGGTTGCCGCGCAGGTGATGGGGAACCACACCACGATCACCGTTGGCGGTCAGGGCAGCTTCATGGAGCTGAACGTGATGATGCCGGTCATGGCGTACGCCATGCTCCAGTCGATCAAGATCCTGACGAACGCGTGCCGGGTCTTCACGACGAAGTGCGTCGAGGGGATCGAGGCGAACGAGGCGCGCTGCCGGGAGCTGCTCGAGGGGAACCTCATGCTGGCGACGTCGCTCGCACCGGCCATCGGCTACGACGCCGCCGCGGCGATCGCGAAGGAGGCCTACGCCCGCGGCACGACCGTGCGCGAGGTCGCTCGCGAGACGGCCGGCCTCTCCGAGGAGGAGCTGGACCGGCTCCTCGATCCGCGGCCGATGACCGAGCCGGGGATCCGGGGGATCGCGGCGGGTGGCTGAGGCGCCGCAGTCGCATTCGGCCGGTAGCGGAGGTAAGGCCCGCTACTGACTCAGGGGGCCACGTGCGGTCGACAACCACGGCCGCGCGTGGCCCTCGATCATGCTGGCGCGCGGCCGGCGATTCGGGCCGTGCGCCGTACGGCTCTATGCGAAGAGCCGTTCGAGGATGGCGAAGTGCTGCCTGACGAAGTCCCGGCGCAGCATGTTCATCGTGCACAGGCCGACCTTGCGGCGGTCGACCACACCGGCGGCTTCGAGGATGGAGAGGTGGTGCGAGACGAGGGAGGGCGAGAGACCGAGGGCGGCGCAGACGGCGCTGGACGACAGTGCGGTGCGCTCTTCCGCCAGGAGTGCGACGATTCGGAATCGGTTCTCTTCGGAGAGCGCCGCAAGGACGCGCAGCAGGTCGCGCGATGGCGGCGCCAGTACGGATCCTTCCAAGGGGCCCCTCCAGCCACGGCCTCGATTCGGTGTACCGGGCACAAGTGGCCTCTGATACCCGACCCCATGGCGCGGGATCCTTGGCGGGCGCCGGGGTCCCGGCGAGCTCGAGCCGGCTACCGTCGCGGGCCGGGGGGCGCCGGCCGTTTCGTGCCGCCTTGCGGCAGGGCCGCGCGTGAGTCGGAGTGCCGTGGTTCGGGCGCACCGGCCTCTTCGTGTTTCCCGACGAAGAGCGAAAACGCGCGACGCGTCTCTTTGCCGGCCTTCAGATCGAAGTGATAGCGACCCTGGGCGGGGAAGACGACGTCCTGGATCGGCATGATCAGGCGCGTCTGCGGCCGGGCGCGGTCCTCGCCTCGCGCTTCGACCTCGGTGTGTCCCTGGATCGTGAGGACGGGATTATCGGCATCGTCGACCAGGTCCGCGCGCAGCGGGATGCGGCCGGTCTCGTCCGGGCCCCACTCTACCACGAACACCACCGTCATCCTGTCCTGGACGGCCGGGAAGCCGGGGGCGTACAGTTCATTGAAGACGCCCCGGATGTCGATCTTCCCATCGGGGCGAACCGAGGCGTCGTCGCAGGCACAAGCAAGCAATAGTTCCATAGCGGTGGGAAGTATGGAGGCGTCGGAGTTGCAAGTCAAATCGGGGGTGCGATCGTACCGTGGATCGGAGCGATCGGAGTCACCCGGGTCGGGAGGGAACGGCGTGAAGACGATACTCGTGGCGCTGTCGCATCCGGACGACGAGATCGGGTGCGCGGGGACGATCGCGCTGCACGCGGCGCGGGGAGACCGTGTGGTCCTCCTCTGGCTGACGCGAGGCGGGATGACGGAGGCGCTCGGTCGGCTGCCGTACGAAGAAGTCGCCCGGATCAGGACGGAGCACGGCGAGGAGGCAGCGAGGCTCCTCGGCGCGGAGCCCCGCTTCATGGAGTTTCGCGACACGCGCGTCGAGGCGACGGTGGACGCGGCGTACGAGGTCGCGCGCGTCGTTGCCGAGGTGCGGCCGGACGCGGTGTTGACCTGGGGCGACGCATGGGTGCGGGGCCCGCGCCACCCCGACCACCATGCGACGGGAAAGATCGTGCGGGATGCGATCACCCTCGCCCGTATCGGCGGCGTCGTGACGCCGCTGGAGCCGCACCGCGACCCGGCACCGGTCTTCACGCTCCGCGACGCGCACTCCCACCTTCCTGCCCGCGCGGTCGACGTGACGCCGGTCCTGGACACGGTCTTCGAGCTGGGCCGTTTCTACGCCGAACGCATCGGCTGGCCCAACGACGACTGGCTGCGTCAGCGGCTGGCCGACGCCGGCGCCGAGTGGGGCGTCGATGCGGCGGAGGTCTTCGATGCCTGGGAGACGCCGGGCGGGCTCGGGTCGGCGTTGATCTGATCGGCCTGGCTTCGATCGGCCTGGCACCGAGGCACGCGCCCGCGGGGCGAGGGTGAGGGTGAGGTGGTGGGCGCGGACCTGGTCATGGGCGTGGCGCGCGTGGTAGGTGGGGGCGAATCAGTGCCTTGCGCGGTGTCCGCCGGCGGGCTCGTAGTCCGGGCGCCGGAAATGGCGGCCGTCGCCGTCGAGTCGCTCATCCAGCGTGGTTCGGACGCGGTGCTCGAGCTCGCGAGGGATCGGCTCGGGCGACGTGTAGGTCGGCAGCGCGCGGAGGTCGGCCTCCTCGAGCGCGGGCGCGTCGACGATCTCCGCATCCTCGCGGACCCGCAGGTAGCCGACGGGGACGAGCACCTGACGTCCTTCGGACTCGATCCCGACGATGGCGTAGCGCACCTTCCCCGCTGCGGGGTCGACGACGAGGTCGTCGATGGTTCCGACGCGGCGGCCGCCGGCGTGGAGCGGCCAGCGACGGATGTCGGGCTCGCCTTCGGCGAGCTCGACGTCGGGGATGGTGCTGAGCGGCTCGAGCGGCGCGCGCGGGAAAGGGATCGCCGGCCCGCGGATGATCGGGTGCTCGCCGGCGTAAAGCCCGCTGTGGTCGTAGGCGGGGTGCGCATAGTAGCGCTCGCCGTGAAAGAGCTTGCCGTGAGCTTGGGCGATCTCCCGGCCGTACGCCTCGTCGACCTCCTTGCCGCCTTCGTACGGAGGGATCGACTTCAGCTCCTCACGCGTGGCGCCGAGGAGGTGGACGAGCGGCTTGCCGCGCTCGCGTTCGAGCCGTGCGTGGCCGAGCGGGACGAGGACGTGGCGCCCGTCGTCTTCGAGGGCGACGTCCAGGTACCGGATCAGGCCGGATTCCTCCTCGACGAGGGAGCCGTGGAGCGTGCCGGCGAACCGCCCTTCGACGTCCTCGACGGGCGCGCCTCTGAGGTCCGGAACGGGCCGAAGCGGCTCCGGTTCCTCGGCGCCGGGACCGTACAATCGGTGTGTGTGCATCGTGACCCTCCGGCGGAGAGCACCGCAAGGCGTATTCCTTGACACCCGAAGACCGGGGCACGTAGGTTGCGCCAGTCGTTTCGCGGATTGCGCGCGGCGGGCGTTCGCCGGCGCACGTGGGATTTGAGTCGGCAGCTTGTGCCCCACGTTAAACAAAGCACTAAAGCGCCGGAGGCCTGCTGCCGAGCTTCCCGGCGGCAGGCGAATTTTTTTCAGGGGTGGCAATGGCAAGCGAATACATTCTGACGAGCGAGTCCGTCTCGGAGGGGCATCCCGACAAGGTGTCGGACCGGATCAGCGACGCGATCCTGGACGCGTACCTCGCCCGGGACCCCGAAGCGCGCGTGGCGTGCGAGACGCTGGTCACGAGGAACCTCGTCTGCCTGGCCGGTGAGGTGCGGAGCGCGGCGACGCTCTCCGAGGGCGAGATCGATACGATCGTGCGTGATGCGATCCGTGACATCGGCTATGTCGAGGACGACGGCCGGTTCTGCGCCGACACGGTCGAGATCCAGGTCCGGCTGCACGAGCAGGCGGGCGAGATCGCTCGCGCCGTCGACAAGGCCGATCCCCGCGCGCAGGGTGCGGGCGACCAGGGGATGATGTTCGGCTACGCGAGCGACGAGACGCCCGAGCTCATGCCCGCTCCGATCACGTGGGCGCACGCGCTGCTCAGGCGGCTGGCGGAGCTTCGGCACGCGGGCGAGGTCGCGTGGCTGCGGCCGGACGCGAAGAGCCAGGTCTCGGTGCGTTACGTGGACGGCGAGCCGACCGAGATCACCGGGCTGGTCCTCTCGACGCAGCACTCGCCCGACGTCTCCGCGGCGACGATCCGCGAGTTCGTCCTCGACGAGCTGGTGCCGCAGATGCTGCCGTCCGACCGGCTCCCGGCCGACTGGAAGGACCGTGCGTGGGTGAACCCGTCGGGCTCCTTCGTCGAGGGCGGCCCCGCCACGGACACGGGGCTGACCGGCCGGAAGATCATCGTGGACACGTACGGCGGCGCGGCGCGGCACGGCGGTGGCGCGTTCAGCGGCAAGGACCCGTCGAAGGTCGACCGCTCGGCGGCGTACGCGGCGCGGTGGGCGGCGAAGAACGTGGTCGCGGCCGGGCTCGCCCGCCGCTGCGAGGTCTGCCTGGCCTACGCCATTGGCGTTGCGGAGCCCGTCGCGATCGCGGTCGAGACGTTCGGCACCGCGACCACCGACGAGGCCGCGATCCGGCACTGGCTCAGGGAGCACTTCGACCTGACGCCGCGCGGCATCATCGACGGGCTCGACCTGCTCCGCCCGATCTACACACCGACCGCCGCGTACGGACATTTCGGGCGGAAGGCGGAGGTCGAGGGGACCTTCCCCTGGGAGACGAAGCTGGTCGCCGCGCCGACGCGCGTGCCGGCCTGAGCCCCGCCGCGACCGGCACGCGCTTTGCGCTCCCGGTGCGGCGATGGGCATTTCGTTTTCCCCCTGATTCCACCCCGCCGGCCGAGCGCCCATCCTCGGCCGGCGATCCTTTCCAGGGGACGAAGAACGCGGGGCCGGCTGGAATGCGTCACAAGAGGGACAAGGCGGCGGGCGTGATCGTGTTTCGGAGGTCGGATGCCGGCTGCCTCTTCCTCGTCGTCCTCTCCCGGCTGACCAAACGACCGCTGTGGGAGTTCCCGAAGGGCGGCGTGGACGAAGGGGAGAGCCTGCTCGAGGCCGCGCTGCGGGAGCTGCGCGAGGAGACCGGGCTCCACGGCGACGCGGTCCGTCTCGTCCCCGGCTTCGAGCGCTCCGAGCGCTACCGCTTCTCCGTCGGCCAGGGCGCGCGCCGCACGCTGATCCGCAAGAGCGTCACCTATTTCCTGGCCGAAGCCATGAAGGAGGAGGTGCGGATCTCGCCCAAGGAAGCCCACGAGTACGCATGGGTCGACGTGGACGAGGCGTACCGCCGGATCCGCTACAAGGAACGCCGGAAGATCCTGATCGCCGCCGCGGAAGCGGCCGGATGCCCGCCGCCGGCCGCCTCAGTCGGAAATCAGCTCTCGAAGCCGTAGCGTAAGGGTGCGGTCGGGGAGCGCGAGCGCCTGGTCCAGCACCTCCTCGGCCGACGTGCCGTTGAACGGCTCGACCGTGTCGACCCAGAGCCGTCCGGACGGCGCGATGAACAGCAGACGGCCGTACCATTGGTCGGCATCGTGCCAGCACTGGAGCAGCACCCTCCACGCCGAGCCGTCGACTTCCAGACTCCGCAGATTCACCGCCTCGCCCGACCGGCCCGGCGCAACGGCGATGCTCGGCCGTTTCGGCGGCAGCGCCTTCGGCGCGGACGCCGGTGCCGCCTCCCGCTCGACCGGCAGCCGCACGATCCCCTCCCAACCACACATCAGGCACCAGCGCCGCTGCAGCTCCTCGCCCCGGAACAGGCGCGACGCCGCGCTCAGCGACCGGGACCGCAGCCGAATCGTATCTCCACCGCACAGCGCGCAGGTACGCCCCTCCGGAAGCGTCCGGTAGCTCACCGCCGCGCTGAGCGCGAGCGGCAGCGCGATGACGAGCAGCAGGTAGAGAACGATCAGCAATGACACGGCTCAAGCGCGGTGAAGTTCGTCGAATCCACGCCCGATGAGGGCAAGAAGCATACCGGTGAACGTTTGCCGGCGGGCGTGGGTATGGAGTGCGTAACACCGTGCCATAGTGTGACATACGCGATTCGTCTTGCGGATTCGACGCAGGAGGTTGAAGTGCATCCAGTGGTTCGACAGCTCGCGGCCGGCGCGGCGCTGGTCGCGGGGACCGTGGCCGCGGCCACGGGGCTGAACGCGGCCGGGAGCGACCGGCCGGAGGGAAGCGATGGGCCGGCCGCGGCGGCCGGCGCGTGGGTCGCCGACACGACACCCGAACGGTTGAGTCAGGCGTTCCGCCGCGCGGCCGAGCGCTCGATGCCGGGCGTGGTCCACGTGCAGGTGCAGGCGGTTCGGTCGGCGCGGATCACGGTGCCCGAGCCGTTCCGCGGCACGCCGTGGGAGGACCTGTTCCGTCGTGGGCAGCCGTCGCCGGCGCCGCGGGAGGGGAGCGGGTCCGGCTTCGTGTTCCGTTCGGACGGCTACATCCTGACGAACAACCACGTGGTCGAAGGCGCGGAGCGCGTGACGGTCGTCTTCCAGGACCGCCGGGAGTTCGATGCGGAGATCGTGGGGCGGGACCCGAACACGGACGTGGCGGTGCTGAAGATCGACGCGAAGGACCTGCCCGTGGTGCAGTTGGGTCGTTCGGACGCGGTCGAGGTCGGCGACTGGGTCGTCGCGTTGGGCTACCCGCTGCGGCTTGGCGCGACTGCGACAGCGGGGATCGTGAGTGCGAAGGGCCGCCAGCTCGGGATCATTGGCCGGGGCGGCGAGGCGTCGGCGCCGCTGGAGCACTTCATCCAGACGGATGCGGCGATCAACCCGGGTAACTCGGGCGGGCCGCTGGTCGACCTGGAGGGCCGGGCGATCGGGATGAACACGGCGATCGCGAGCCCGACCGGCTACTACAGCGGGTACGGCTTCGCGGTACCGATCGACCTGGTGAAGCGTGTGGCTGACGACCTGATCGCGCACGGTGCGGTCCGGCGGCCGAAGCTGGGCGTTGCGATCGACGACGTCGACAACGCGGACCGCGAGATCTACCGGCTGGACCGTGCGGCGGGCGCGGAGATCAAGCGGGTCGAGCCCGGCAGTGCCGCCGAGCGCGCGGGGCTTCGCCTGGGCGACGTCATCGTCGCGGTGGACGGCGAGCCGGTCGAATCGAGCGGCGAGCTGATGGAGCTGCTCGCCATGAAGAATCCGGGCGACCGGGCGCGGCTCGACGTGGTCCGCTACGGCGAGCGGCTCCGGGTCGATGTCGAGCTGGACAGCTTCGAGCCGGCCGTCAAGGCGGCGAAGGAGGCGGGGCGCACGAAGGAGGACGCGCTCTCGCGACTCGGCTTCGCGGCGTCGGACCTCACGCCGGAGCTCGCGCGGCGGCTCGGGACCGAGGCGAGGAGCGGCGTGGTGGTGACGCGCGTCGAGGCGGGGAGCGCCGCCGAGCGTGCGGGGGTGCGTCCCGGCACGGTCGTTGAATCCCTCAACGGGAGGGACGTCGGCACGCTCGCCGAGCTGAAGAAGGCGGCCGACGGACTGCGCTCCGGGCAGGCGGTGTCGCTGGTCGTCCGGCTCCCGGACGGCGCGCGCACCATCGTCAACTACCGGCTGCGCGGCTGAGCGCGGGCTCCCGGCCGGAGCCCGGCCGGGGGCCGAGCCTCCAGTCCCGACGGCGAGCGCATGCTCCCCATGCGTACGGCACGCATAGTGCATCCCGGAAGACGTTCCCGGAAGCGGGAATGTTCCGCGCGGGGAGCGCCGCCGGATCCGAGTCCTTCGCGTCGAGAGCGCGCGAGGCTCGTTCGAGGACCCTCAAGATCGGAGAGAGGTAGGTATGAAGCGCTCGTCGATGTTGCTGGTGACTGCATCGCTGATCGGCTTTGCCGCATGCGAGCAGCGTCCGGCTGAAGAGGTCCAGCAGGTTCCCGAGGTGCAGGAGATGCCGGAGGCCCAGCCGATGACGCCGGCTCCGCCGCCGACCGCCGCACCGACCCCGACGCCGACGGACACGGGGATGATGCAGCAGCCGATGGACACGATGCCGATGCAGTAATCGCCCGCGCCGCCACCGGTCGCGGGTTCGGGCGAGCACGATCGGCTATACCCACGGACTCTGCCAGCGGAGCTGGGGCGCGTCTTTGGGGCGGGGGGCGGTTCCACCGGGCATGACGGGGCAGGGCGCACGCAATCCCCGGGCGCACGCCGGCCCCGGGGGAGCCGCGGCTCCCCCGGGGCCGGCGTGCGACGGCCACCGTTCAGCCGAACGCGCGGCGGTAGCCCTCGCGCGCGGCCTCGATCACGTCGATCGCCCACGCGCGGTCGCGCCAGCCGACGACCGTCGTCTGCACGCCTTCCAGCTCCTTGTAGATCGCGAAGAAGTGCTCGACCTCGCGGAGGTAGTGCCCCGCGACGTCGCCCAGGTCGTGATACTCGTCGTAGAGCGGGTCTCGGAGCGGCACGCACAGGATCTTCTCGTCCTGCCCCTTCTCGTCCCTCATCTCGAACGCGCCGATCGGCCGGACTTCCATGAGACAGCCGGGAAAGGTGGGGACGGTGACCATGACCAGCACGTCGAGCGGGTCGTCGTCGTCCGCCAGCGTTCGCGGGATGAAGCCGTAGTCGCCGGGGTAGTAGACCGCGCTGTAGAGGAGCCGGTCGAATCTCAGCAAACCGGATTCCTTGTCCAGCTCGTACTTGTTCCTGCTGCCGCGCGGGATCTCGATGATCGCATTCAGGATCTCCGGCGGCTCGGGCCCGACCTCCAGGTCGTGCCACGGGTTGTGAGGCATCTCTCCACTCCTTCCTTGCCGTAGCTCGTCGGTGGCTTCCGTCAGAATCGTGCCGTGGCAGCGGTTGCCGCCCGGACCCCGCCGCCCCCATCTTGCGCCGTCCACCGATGCAGACCGGGCGCGGGGTGGGCCGAAGACCGGCTCGCCCGGCGCCATCCCGAGGAGGGGAAGTGAAGCGCGACACACACGACGAGCTGGGCGCACACGTGTCCGTGGCGGGCGGCGTCGAGCGCGCCCCTGAGCGGGCCGCGGAGATCGACTCCGTCGTCGTCCAGGTCTTCACCAAGCAGCCGAACCGTTGGGCGGAGAAGGAGGTGTCCGAGGAGACCGCGAAGGCGTTCCGGGAGGAGCGCGAGCGTTACGGGATCCGCGTCGTCGCCTCCCACGACTCCTATCTGATCAACCTGGCCACACCCGTCGCGGAGCTCTTCGAGAGGTCCTACCACTCTTTCCGCATGGAGCTCCAGCGCTGCGTGGCGCTCGGCATCGAGTACCTGGTCACACACCCCGGCAACGCGACCGACGGCGATGCAAAGCGCGGCCTGGAACAGAACGCCCGCGCCATCGACCGCGCGCTCGAGGAGGTCGGGGGCTCGACCATCGTGCTCCTCGAGACCACCGCAGGCAGCGGCAAGGTGCTCGGCTCGACCTTCGAGCAGCTCGCCGAGATGATCGACCTCATCCCTGCCGAGCGAAGGGCGCGCGTCGGCATCTGTCTCGACACCTGCCACGTCTGGGCCGCCGGCTACGACCTGCGCGACGACTACGACGGCGTCTTCGAACAGCTCGACCGCACCGTCGGCCTCGACCGCCTGCGCCTCTTCCACCTGAACGACTCCGTCGGCGGCCTCGGTAGCAAGCGCGACCGCCACGCCGACATCGGCAAGGGCACGCTCGGCGATGAACCGTTCCGCCGCCTCATGAACGACGACCGGTTCCGGAGCGTGCCCAAGGTGCTCGAGACGCCCAAGGGCGACGACTACGCCGCCGCCGACCGCGCAAACCTGAGCCGGCTGCGCGGGTTCCGCAACTGAAGCCGGCAGTTCCGGCCCTTTCGGCGGCTCCGGCTGCGATGCGCATTCCGTTCGGCCCGACGCGCAACGCGTCGGGCCTTTTGTGCGCATTCCGGTTCGGAACAACGAAAAAAGTAACGAAAAAACCCCGCACGAGCGTCGGGTGAGGATGGAGTAATTCGTTGTGGTGAAATGGTTTGGTGCGCCGTGTCGGGAGTGGCGCCATTCGTGCACCTAGGGCGGGCACAACACGGTGGCCGCGGTGAACGGGAACTCCGGGGAGAGCACCGCGGCAAAGGCGGGCGGTCGTCGCAAGGCGGCCGTCCGTCTTTTTTGTGCGCGAAGCGGTCCTTTCGGGGCGTTCCGGGGTATGTGCGCATGCGGGCGCGGGTCGTCCGCGGGGGAAAGCGACCGGAGGGATCGATCTTGGAGCATTGCGTGCGCCCGGGTGCGCGGCGGCGTGCGCCCCGGCGGTCGAGGGGCCGGAGCACCGCGGTTCTCGTGGGGTTCGCGGTGCTTGCCGCGGCGTGCACGTCGCCGGCCGAGCCGGGCGCTTCGCCGACGTACGAATTCACGCTCCCGATCGGCGCCGGGGTGGTGTACCGGTGGCCGGCGGGATCGACGGTTCGGGTCTACGTGCATCCGAGCGGGGACCCCGTGCGCGACGGATTGTTGGAGGGCGCGGTGGACGGTGCGGTGCGCGCGTGGGCGGATGCGTTGGAGGAAGCCGACGTTTCGCTGACCCGGGTCGAGGCGCTGTCCGAGGCCGAGGTGCTGGTCCGCTGGGCGGACTCGCCCGCGCCGGTCGCGACGGAGTCGTGCGAGCCCGTCGTCCTCGGACGCGCCGCGACGACGTTTTGCCCGACGGCGGACTACACGACGCTGGAGCGGTTCCCGTACCCGGGCGCAGGCGTGGGGGAGAGCCCGGTGCGGATGATCGTGACCGTGCTCCCGGAGGAGGCGGTGGGCGAGCGGCGGGTCCGGCAGCTCGTGACGCACGAGTTCGGACACGTGCTCGGGATCGGAGGGCATTCGCCGAATCCGGACGATCTGATGTGGGACGGCCCGCTCGGTCCGGACCGTCCGACGGAGGCCGACCTTGCGACGCTGAGGCGGCTCTACTCGACGCCTGCCACGCTCATCCCATGAGCCGCGAGAGCCGCGTCCTTACTTGACTTCCGGGGTGCGTGCCGGTAGATTGGGGGCAGTGGTGGGGCGTGTCGGAGGGCTTCATTATTGAGCCGACACCACTGAAGCCGGGACTCACTCCCGCGCTGGACGCCATGCCCCGCGAGGGGAAGGCGGAAACGCGCGGGGAGGTCACCACCGTGATCGACCGGGCTTCAATAACCCCTTCGGCGCGCCACACCCGGGCCGGCCCGCGAAACGCGCGGGCCGGCCTTTTTTGATACCTCGCCGGCGGGACCTTTCGACTTGCGTGGCGCACAGCGAGGGCGCACCTTCGTGGGGGTCATCACCGTCGGAACAGCAATCAGGAGAGCCGGATGGCACGGGTGCGCGTGACGCGGCGACTGCATTTCTCGGCGGCGCATCGCCTTGCGCGCGAGGATTGGGACGACGAGCGCAACCTCCAGGTCTTCGGCCAGTGCGCGAGCCCGAACTGGCACGGGCACAACTACGAGCTGGACGTGACGGTCGAGGGCGAGGTCGATCCGGAGACGGGGTTCGTGCTGGACCTGAAGGCGCTCCGGGACGTGGTCGAGGAGCGTGTGATCGCCGAGGTGGATCACCGCAACCTGAACCTGGACGTGCCGTGGATGGCGGGGATGAACCCCACGACGGAGAATCTCGTGGTGGCGATCTGGCGGCGTCTCGAGGGTGCGCTCCCGCCGGGGGCGCGCCTCGCGCGGCTGGTGCTGTGGGAGACGCCCCGGAACTACGTGGAGTATACGGGGGAATGAGCGGGTGCGATGCGCGCGAGCGCGGACGTGCGGGGAACGGAGGGTCGGATGAGTGAGGTCGGGCTGGGCAACGTCGCCTTCCAGGACCTGGTCGCGGAGGTCCTGCGTCGCCTGGGCGAGGATCCGGGGCGGGAGGGTCTGCTGCGGACGCCCGAGCGGGTGGAGAAGAGCCTCCAGTGGCTGACGCGGGGGTACCATCTGTCCGTCGAGAAGGTCGTCGGCCAGGGGATCTTCGAGGAAGACCACCGCAACATGGTGATGGTGCGGGACATCGAGATGTACTCGCTCTGCGAGCATCACATGCTGCCGTTCTTCGGCAAGGTCCACATCGCCTACATCCCTGATGGCCGGATCATGGGGCTCTCGAAGCTGCCGCGGATCGTGGAGGTCTTCGCGCGTCGGCTCCAGGTGCAGGAGCGGATGACGGATCAGATCGCGCAGGCGATCTGGGACGTGCTGAAGCCGCAGGGCGTGGGCGTCGTCATCGAGGCGTACCATCTCTGCATGATGATGCGGGGCGTGGAGAAGCAGAACTCGAAGACGATCACGAGTGCGATGCGGGGCGTCTTCCTGGAGGATCTCCGCACGCGCGAGGAGTTCCTCCGGCTGGCGACGGCGAATGGGCTCGGCGGCTGAGGCCGGTGCGCTGTCGGGGCGCACGGCGTTGGTGACGGGCGCATCGCGAGGGATCGGCCGCGCGGTCGCCGCTCGCTTCCGCGAGGCCGGCGCGTGGGTCGCGGTGGTGGCCCGGGGCGAGGCGGCGCTCCGCGCGGCGGCGGACGAGATCGGCGCGCACGCGGTCCCCGCGGACGTATCGGACCCGGCCAGTGTGAATCGCCTGGTGGCGTATCTGGCCGAGGTGCTGGACGGCGAGGCGCCGGACATCGTGGTGAACGCGGCGGGCATCTTCGAGCTCGCGCCGCTCTCGGAGACGGACCCGGCGAGCTTCGACCTGCACCTGGCGGTCAATCTGCGCGCGCCGTTCCTGGTGATCCGAGCGTTCCTGCCGGCTATGCTGGCGCGGGGCTCGGGGCACCTGGTCACGCTCGGGTCCGTGGCCGGGCGTCGCGCGTTTCCGCACAACGGCGCCTACTCAGCGTCGAAGTTCGGGGTACGTGGTCTGCACGAAGTGCTGGACGAGGAGCTGCGCGGCACAGGGGTCCGCAGCACGCTCGTCGAGCCGGGGGCCACGGACACGCCGCTCTGGGACACGATCGATTACGCCCGGCACCCCGGGCTGCCGCCTCGTGCGGCGATGCTCTCCGCGGATGCGGTCGCGGATGCAGTCGTATACGCCGTCACTCGCCCGCCGGAGGTGGATGTGAGAACGATTCGGATCGAACGGGTATAACGTAGAGGCAGGTCGAATGTACGTCGTGAGTGTGCAGGCCCATTACGACAGCGCCCACTACCTGAGGAACTACCACGGGAAGTGCGAGCAGCTGCATGGGCATCGGTACGTGGTCGAGGTGGCGCTGGCGAAGGAGGAGCTGGGGCCGGGCGGGATCGCCTTCGATTTCGTGGATGTGAAGCGGGAGCTGCGCGCGCTGGCAGACTACCTGGATCACAACAACCTGAACGACCTGCCCCCGTTCGATGAGGTGGAGCCCTCGGCGGAGAACCAGGCGCGCTACTTCTGGGACGAGCTCAAGGCGCGTCTGCCGGAGGAGATGGCGGAAGCGCTCCTGTACGTCCGGGTCTGGGAGACGCCGACGCAGTGGGCGCAGTACACCGAAAGGAAGCTGTTCATCTGAGATGTTCGTCCCGCTGACCGACATCGTGACGTGCCCGAGTTGCGGGCCGGAGTGGGGGCTGGTCCTCCTCGCCGACCGGGTCGCGGAGCGGCGCGTGCTGGAGGGGCGCTTCGGCTGCCCGAACTGCCGCGGCAGCTTCGGCGTCGCGGGCGGGTTTGCCGACATGCGGCCCGATCCAGCCGAGCCTGCGCCTGCCGCGGCGCCGCTGGACCCGGCCGGCGACCGCGAGGCCGCGCTCCGTCTGGCCGCGCTCATGGGGCTCGGCACGGGGACGCCTCGTGCGCTCCTGGTCGGCCCGGCGGCGGCGTACGCGCACGCGCTCGCCGCGCTGCTGGAGGGGCTCGAGGTCGTCGTGGTCGGTGAGGGGACGGCGGGGTGGGCGGAGGAGTCCGGCGTGAGCCGCTTCGCCGCGGCGGGCCGGCTCCCGTTCCGCGACCGGTGCATGAGCGGCGTGACGCTCTCGGGCCCGGCGGCGGACTCCCTACTCGAGGAGGGCGCGAGAGTGTTGGGTGGAGCGGGTCGGATGATCCTGGAAGGCGCGCCTGCGGACGCCGAGGCGCGCCTCGTGCGCGCGTCGTTCGAGATCGTGGCCTGTGAAGGCGGCACACTCGTCGCCCGTCGCGTCTGAGCCGGTGCCGTACGGGATTGTGATCGTGGCGGGGCGTTCCTATCTTACGGGATGCTCCCGTGCTGCATCTTCGGTTCCCGCCTGATACGCGTGCCATGGCCTGGTGGAAGAAGCTCTTCGGCAGCGACACGGACGAAGACAAGGTCGACTACTACCGCGAGGGGTTGGAGCTCCTCGAGGTCGGCAAGTACCACGAAGCGCTGACGTCGCTCCGGCTGGCGCTGCGTGAGACTCCCGGCGACGTCGCCATCCTCCAGCAGATCGCGATCACGTACACGCGCATCGGGATGACCGACGAGGCGGTCAAGACGTACCGGGGCGTGCTGCGCAAGGACCCGAAGGCGGTGGGCGCGCACTACGGCCTGGCGTTCTTGTTGCTGCGCGACGGCCACCGCGAAGAGGCGATCGAGCACCTGCGCGCGTTCCTGGCTTCGCCGCCGTCGGACGCCGAGGCGAGCAAACACGTCATGCACGCGCAGAAGACGCTCGCCGAGCTGGTCGGCGAGCCAGTGGGCGAGGGCAGCATCTGAATGGCGGACACGACGGTTTCGCTGCGCTGGACGGGCGCGGGGCTGAGGTTCGAGGGAGGCTCGGGGGCGGGGCCGGTCGTCTCCATCGACAGCGAGGGGACGGCGGGCACGCGACCGACCGAGCTGCTCCTCCTCGGGCTCGGCGGATGCATGGGCGTCGACATCGTCGACATCCTCGGCAAGATGCGCGTCCCGTTGGAGGCGCTCGAGGTACGGCTGGAAGGCGATCGCGCGGCCGAGCCGCCGCGGAGATTCTTGCGGATCCGCCTCGTCTGCGACGTGTGGGGCGTGCCCGAGGCGGATGAGGCGAAGCTCCAGCGGGCGGTCGCGCTGTCGCAGGAGAAGTATTGCAGTGTGCTGCATACGCTCCGGCCGGACTGCGAGATCGTCGTCGAGACACGACGCCGCTGACCGTCGGGCCGTCCGGCCCTGGACCGTCCAATCGGAGGCAGACCAATGACCACCCAGAGCGGTGCGCGGAATTACGCGGCCCACCCGGCCGACCTCCCGGCCGGCACCCTGGTCCAGCTCTTCTTCGAGGCATGTGACCGGCACCAGGGCCCGGATGCGATGCGCTACCCGGCGGGTGACGAGTGGCGCTCCATCGGCCACGACGAGTTGGAGACGCGCGTGCGGCGGATCGGCCTCGCGCTCCAGGCGCTGGGGCTGCGCCAGGGCGATCGCGCGGCGATCATCTCGGAGAACCGGCCGGAATGGGCGATCGCGGACTACGCCTGCCTTTGCGTCGGTGTGCAGGACGTGCCGATCTACGCCACGCTCCCCGCGGGACAGGTCGCGTACATCCTGAAGGATTCCGGCTCCCGGCTGATCTTCGTCTCGACGGCGGACCAGCTCGCGAAGGTGCTGGAGGTGTGGTCGGAGCTCCCGGCGTTGGAGCACGTGGTGACCTTCGACGAGGTCGAGGTCGACGACCCGCGGGTCCGGACGCTGGACGGCCTGCTCGAGCTTGGCCGCGCAGAAGAAGAGGCGGGTAGCGGGCGGGATTTCCGGGAGCGCGCGCTCGAGGCCAGGCCGGAAGATGTCGCGACGATCCTCTACACCTCCGGGACGACCGGCCAGCCGAAGGGCGTGCAGCTCACGCACGGCAACATCTACTCGAACGTGGTCGCGTGCGTGGGCGTGCTCGAGGTCACTTCCGAGGACGTGACGCTGAGCTTCCTTCCGCTCTCGCACATCCTCCAGCGGATGGTCGACTACCTGTTCTTCCACAGGGGCGTGACGATCGCGTACGTGCCGGCGATCGACCGGGTCGCGCAGAGCATGGTCGAGGTGCGGCCGACGGTCGTCGTCTCGACGCCGCGGGTCTACGAGAAGGTGTACGCGAAGGTCATGTCGGCGACGGGGATCAAGCGGCGGCTGATCCTGTGGGCGCGGAGCGTCGGCCGGCGGTGGGCGGACGCGCGGCTGGCCGGGCGGCGGCCCGGGGCGTTGCTTTCCATCCAGCACGCCATCGCCGATGCGCTGGTATACCGCAAGATCCGGGATGCGGTCGGCGGCCGGATCCGCTACTTCATCTCGGGCGCGGCGCCGCTCAACCCGGAGATCGCGCGTTTCTTCTACGCGGCCGGGCTGTTGATCCTGGAAGGGTACGGGCTCACGGAGACGTCGCCGGTCACGAACGTGAACACGCCGGATTCGATCCGGCTGGGCACGGTCGGCAGGCCGGTGCCCGGGACCGAGATCATGATCGCGCCGGATGGCGAGATCCTGGTGCGCGGGCCGCAGGTCATGAAGGGGTACTTCAACCTGCCGGAGGAGACGCACGCGGCGATCGACGAGGACGGCTGGTTCCACACGGGCGACATTGGCGAGCTGGACGAGGACGGCTACCTGCGGATCACGGACCGCAAGAAGGACCTGATCGTGACGGCGGGCGGCAAGAACGTGGCGCCGCAGCCGATCGAGAACGAGATCAAGAACAGCCTGTACATCCTCGAGGCCGTCATGCTGGGTGATCGGCGGCCGTACCCGATCGTGCTGGTGGTCCCGAACTTCGATCAGTTGGCTTCGTGGGCGCGGCAGCAGGGGATCTCCGCCCAGAGCCCGGCCGAGCTGGTCGGCGACGAGCGGGTCCGTCGCAAGATCGAATCGGAGGTCGAGCGGCGGCTGACCGGCTTCGCGCGCTACGAGATCCCGAAGAAGGTCGGGATCCTCGAGCGGGAGTTCACCATCGAGGCCGGCGAGCTGACGCCGACGATGAAGGTGAAGCGGCGGGTCGTCGAGGAGCGCTATCGGGACGTGGTAGAAGCGCTCTACGGCACGCCCGAGGCCGTGCCCGCGGAGTAGTCGATGGCGGAAGGGTCGGCCACGCGCGTCGTGCTCATGACGGCGCCGGACCGCGACGTCGCCGAGCGGGTGGTCCGGACGCTGGTCGAGGAGCGACTGGTCGCGTGCGGCAACATCCTGCCCGGGCTCACGTCGATCTACCGTTGGAAGGGCGCGATCGAGTGCGACGCCGAGGTGCTGGTGATCCTGAAGACCTCGGCCGAGCGGGTGCCGGCGCTGCTGTCGCGAGCGCCGGAGCTGCACCCCTACGATGTCCCGGAGTTGCTGGTCCTGCCCGTCGAAGCGGGGCACCTGCCGTACCTGGACTGGGTACGGCAGAGTGTGAGTTCGGAATCGGAAGTAGGTTGACATAGATGTCGACAGAGAAGTCTGGCGCGAAGCCGCGCAAGGGCGCCCGGAAGCGGGCGGAGGCCGCCGCCTTGCCCGAACCGGAGCTGGCGCCGTTCGAGCGCGCGGCCGCGCTCGAAGCCGAAGGCGACGACGTCGCCGCGATGAATGCCTATCGTGAGCTGCTCGCGGCCGAGCCCGGCCACCTGCGGGCGCGGATCCGTCTGGGCACGCTGCTCGAGCGGGCCGGCGAGCTGGAGCAGGCGCTCGAGCAGTTCGAGGCGGCGCGGGTCGCCGCACCCGACGATGTGGATGTGCTGCTCGGGTTGGGCAGCGTGCTGCTCGCGCTGCGCCGCTTCGAGGCGGCGGAGCGGGAGCTGCGGCGCGCGCAGCGCCTCGACCCGGACCGTGCGGAGTGCTACGTGGCGCTGGGCACGGTGCTCTACCGGCGCGGGCTGTACGCCCAGGCCGAGGCCGAGCTGAGCCGCGCGATCGACCTTGACGCGCAGAACGCCACGGCCCACTACTACCGCGGCGAGGCGCTGAACCGGATGGGCCGGATCGACGAAGCGCTGTCGGTGCTCATGCGGGCCGTCGAACTGGATCCGTCCAACGCGCGGGCGTATTACACGATGGGGATCCTGTACGACCGCAAGCACCTGCGCGAGGAAGCCGCGGCGATGTACCGGGTGGCACGCGAAGTCGGCGGGCGATGATCGAGCTCCGGATCGGCGAGTTGGCCGACGCCCGTGAGGCGGCGGTGCTGAGGCCGATCGATGCGGCGTGGGCGGCGGTCACGCCGGCCACGCGGCGCCTGGAGCTGGCGGCCGGCGCCGCGCTCGCCGAGCAGTGTCGGCGCCTGGGCGAGCTGCCCGTCGGCTCGGCGACGATCACGGGCGCGGGCGAGCTCGCCGCGGAGTTCATGGTCCACGTCGTGGTCCGCTCGGTGGACGAGCCGGTCACGCCGTCGGGCGTGCGGCGCGGGCTGGTCAACGGGCTGCGTCGTCTGACGGAGTGGGGGATCGAGAGCGTTGCCATGCCGCCGTTGGGCGTTGGCGCCGGCAACCTGGACGCCGAGGAATCGGCCCGGATCATGGTCCCCGCGATCCTCGAGCATTCGCTCACGAACGCCTGGCCGCAACGCGTCGTCATCGTCGTCGAGAGCGAGTACGAGCTCGACTCATTCCGGCGCATCGTCGCCGACCCCTCTCCCCGGGGGAGCTGAGCCGCGGCGCCGCTGGCGCCCGGTGCCGGCTCCTGTGCGATCACAACATCCATCCAATCCAACATGTCGATCTCACGGCGACGTGTGCTTGCGTTCGGGATCCTCGGCGTGTGGATCACGGTCGTGGGGATCCACGTCCGGCGCGAGTACTTCCGTCCGCTCTCCCTCGTGCTGGAGGAGGGTGCGGCGGCGTTGGGGCCCGGCTCATTGTTCTACCTGGCCCGCATGGGCGACCAGCCGATCGGGGTGGCGACGGCCCGCCTGGACACGCTTCCCGACGGCTTCGTGGTCGAGGACTTCCTGACGCTCGACGTCCCGGCGCTCGGCTCGGTGCACCGGGCGGTGTCCCGGTCCAGAGTGCAGCTCTCCAGGTCGCTCGGACTCGTAGACTTCGATTTCACCCTGGATTCGGAGGTCGGTCGCTTCGCGGTCCGCGGCGAGGCGCACGGGGACACGCTGCTCGAGCTGGAGATCGGCGCAGGCGGTGACCGGCAGCGCACGACGCTTCCGATGAATGAGGGGATGGTCTTGCCGGCGGCGCTTCCGCTCCGCCTCGCGGCGGCGGGCCGGCTCAGGGTCGGCGAGCGGATGCAGGTGCGGCTCTTCGATCCCACGACGCTCGCGCCACGCGACGTCGAGCTGCGCATCACCGCTCACGACACGCTGATGGTGGCCGACACCGCGTTCTGGGACCCTGGCCAGGGGAAGTGGGTCGGCGTGCCGGATCCGCTTCCGGCGTGGCAGATCGAGGAGACGTTCGGCGGCGTCTCGGTGACGAGCTGGGTCGATGAGGACGGCCGGCTGATCCGGGCCGAGAGTCCGCTCGGCTTCTCGCTCGAGCGCACGGCGTACGAGATCGCGCGCGAGGAATGGAATCTGGGCCTGGCAGACCCCGCCCTGGCGGCCGGTTACGGCACGGTGATCGGGGGCACGGCGATCGCGAGCAATGCCGACCTCGGCGCGGCCGGCTCGATCGACCGGCTCGCGGTCCGGCTCCTGGACGTCGAGCTGGACGGCTTCGACCTCTCCGGCGGGCGGCAGGTGCTGCGCGGTGATACGCTGATCGTGACGCGCGAGGCGCCGGGCAGCATCTCGGCCGGGTACGCGCTCCCTTACACGGCCGGCGGGCCGGTCGCCGATGAGCTGGCCGCAACGCCGCTCATCCAGGTGGATGACCCGAGGATCGTGGCTACGGCGCGGCGCATCGTGGGCGACGAGCGCGACCCGGCGACCGTCGCCAGGCTCCTGCACGACTGGGTCTACGCCAACGTGAAGAAGGACGTCACGCTGAGCGTGCCGAGCGCCGTTCAGGTGCTCGAGGCAATGCAGGGCGACTGCAACGAGCACACGGTGCTGTACGTCGCGCTGGCGCGCTCGCTCGGACTACCGACCCGGACCGCCGTGGGGCTCGTCCACATCGACGGCCGCTTCTACTATCACGCCTGGCCCGAGGTCTGGCTGGACGGCTGGGTGGCGGTCGACCCGACGCTCGGGCAGTACCCCGCCGACGCCTCGCACCTGCGGTTCCTCGTGGGCGGCCTCGCCCGTCAGGTGGAACTGGTGCGGCTGATCGGCAGACTGCGCCTGGAGCCCGTGGCGTGAACGTCGGACAATCGATAACCAACCCCAAAGTGGAGATGGGACGGAATCGCGTATGATACGTCTGGAGTCTCTGACCAAGCGCTACGGCAACTTCACGGCGGTCCATCCGATGGACCTGCACGTGCGGCGCGGCGAGCTGTTCGGATTCCTGGGCCCGAACGGCGCAGGGAAGACGACGACGATCCGCATGATCGCCGGGGTGCTGCGGCCGACGGCGGGCCGGGTGGTGGTCGGCGGGCACGACATGGTGGCCAACCCGATCGCGGCGAAGCGGAAGATCGGCTACATCCCGGACCGCCCGTTCCTCTACGACAAGCTGACGGGTGCGGAGTTCCTGCGCTTCGTGGGCGGGCTGTGGGAGCAGGATGCGGCGGAGATCGAGGCCCGGGCGGATGAGCTGCTGGAGCTCTTCGAGCTCAGCCGCTGGAAGGACACCCTGGTCGAGAGCTACAGCCATGGGATGCGGCAGAAGCTGCTGATCAGCTCCGCGCTCGTGCACCGGCCGGAGTTGATCGTGGTCGACGAGCCGATGGTCGGGCTCGACCCGAAGGCGGCCCGGCTGATCAAGGATTTGCTGCGCACCTTCACCGCACACGGGGGCACGGTCTTCCTGTCGACGCACACGCTCGAGGTGGCGGAGGCGCTGTGCGACCGGATCGCGATCCTGGCGGGCGGCCGGATCCAGGCGATCGGGACGATGGACGAGCTGCGGCGGCAGGCGGAGGCGGGCGCTGCGGGGCTGGAGGAGATCTTCCTCAAGCTGACGGGCGGAGAGGCGGTAGCGGAGCTGGTCGCCTCGCTCGCGCCCGTGGCAGGAGGGGTGTGATGGGCGGGGCGGTGGCGGCTGGCGCGGGCGGCCGGGCGGCGCCCGGGCGCGGTGTCGGGTTCCTGATGTACCCCGCGCTGCTGGCGGCGCGGCGTCGCGTCACGGAGTCCTCGAGCGTGGTGCGCGCGGTCGTGCTCGGGACGGTTGGCATCCTCTTCTGGGCCGGCCTGTTCGCGATCCTGTACCGGCTGCTGCACTACTTCCGCGGCGCGGAGGGGATCGGCGAGTTGCTCGCCGCGAAGCTGCTCGGCCTGATCCTGCTCATGTTCCTGTCGATCCTGCTGCTGTCGAACATCATCACGGCGCTCTCGTCGTTCTTCCTGGCCAACGATCTGGAGCTGCTCATGGCCGCGCCGGTCGATGGCGTTCGCATCTACGGCACGCGGCTCGCCGAGACGCTTGTCCAGTCGTCGTGGATGGTCGTCCTGGTGCTGCTCCCGATCTTCGGCGCGTACGCCGCCGTCTACGATGGCGGTGTGCTCTTCTGGCTCGTCGCCGTGGTGGCGCTGGCCGGGTTCCTCGTCCTGCCGGCGGTGGCCGGCACGGCGATCACGCTCATCCTGGTCAACGTCTTCCCTGCGCGCCGCGCACGCGACCTGCTCGCCGTCGTCGCGTTGGTCGGCGCGGCGGGGCTGATCCTGGCGATCCGGCTACTGCGTCCCGAACAGCTCGCGCGCCCGGAAGGGTTCTACAACCTCGTCGACTTCGTGGCCGCGCTCCGCACACCGCAGTCCGCGTGGCTGCCGAGCGAGTGGGCGGCCGAGGCGATGATGGCGGCGCTCGGGACGGGGCGCGGCGGCGATTACTTCTCGCTCCTCCTCCTCGTGAGTACGGCCGCGGCGGCTTTCGTGCTCGGCGCCTGGCTCCACGAGCGCCTCTACCGCGACGGCTACAGCCGCGCGCAGGAGGGGAGCGAGCTGAAGGAGGGGCGCCGCCGCCGCGGCGGCATCCTCGCGTCGGTCGGGGCGCCATGGTCGCCCGCCGTACGTGCGCTGGCCGGCAAGGAGGTCCGGACCTTCTTCCGCGACACGACGCAGTGGTCGCAGCTCATCCTGCTCGCGGTCCTGCTCGTCGCCTACGTCTACAACGTCAAGGCGCTCCCGCTCTGGACGGGCGAGGAGGTCGGCTTCTTCCTCGTCAACGTGATCTCGTTCCTGAACCTCGGGCTCGCCGGCTTCGTCCTTGCCGCGATCGCGGCCCGTTTCCTCTTCCCGGGGGTCAGTCTCGAGGGGCGCACCTTCTGGCTGCTTCGATCCTCGCCCCTCGATATGCGCCGGCTGCTCTGGACGAAGTACTGGATCGGCGTTGCGCCGCTCCTCGTGCTGGCGTTCGCCATCACGCTCGGCACGAACCTGATCCTGCGCGTCGGGCCGTTCATGATGACGCTCTCGCTCGTGACCATCACCGTCATGACGTTCGCCATCGCCTCGCTGGCGATCGGCTTCGGCGCGCTCTTCCCGCGCTTCGAGACGGACAACGCGGCGCAGATCTCGACGGGCTTCGGCGGGCTCCTCTTCATGATGACGGCGACGTTGTATCTGGCCGCGGTCGTCGCGCTCGAGGCGTGGCCCGTCTATTCGGTGCTCCGCGCAAGGGCGCAGGGCGTGCCGCTGGGCGGCGGCACCTACACGGGGCTCGCCCTCGGCCTCGGCCTCGCCCTCGCGCTGTCGATCGCCGCGACGTTCGTCCCGCTGCGCTTTGCGGCAATGCGGATCGAGCTGCTGGAAACGTGAGATGAGCGGGCTCGACCGGGACCTCGCGCTCGCGCTTGCCGGTGCGTACCGCGCGGGTGCGCTTGCGATGGCGTCGTTCGGCGCCGAGCACGAGGTGGTCGAGAAGGGGCCGGACCAGCCGGTCACGCCCGTGGACATTGAGGCGGACCGGCTGCTCCTCGAAGTGCTCGCTGGCGCGCGGCCGGAGTACGGCTGGCTCTCCGAAGAGACGGCGGACCGGCCGGACCGGTTGGCGGCGGAGCGGGTATGGATCGTGGATCCGATCGACGGGACGCGCTCCTACATTGCCGGCAGGCCGGAGTTCGCGGTCTCGATCGGGCTCGCAGAGCGGGGGGAGGCTGTGCTGGGCGTGGTCCACAACCCCGCGACGCGTGAGGTGTTCTGGGCGGTGCGGGGCGGCGGCGCGTACGTGGGCGTGCTGGAATCCGAGTCCGTGCCGCAGCCCTCCGCGCGGCTCCGGGTGAGCCGCCGCTCGACGGAAGACCAGACGGTGCTCCTCGCCTCGCGGAGCGAGATCGCGGCGGGCGAGTTCGATCCGTTCCACGGCGGCTGGCGTCTCAAGCCGACCGGGAGCACGGCGTACAAACTCGCACTCATCGCCGCCGGCGCGGGCGACGTCTTCCTGAGCCGGGGGCCGAAGAGCGAGTGGGACGTGTGCGCGGGCGCGCTGCTGGTCGAGGAGGCCGGAGGGCGCACCACGGACCTGGACGGCCGCCCGCTCGAGTACAATCGACCGGATCCTTACGTGCACGGTGTACTGGCGTCGAACGGCCGGCTGCACGAATATGTGCTCGGGATCGTGGCGACGCTCGCGCCGCCCGCCCGGCTGCGCCGTCCCGACGATCCGCTGCATCCGGGATTCGAGGAGGTTTCATGACCTGGTTCATTGTGGCGTGCGTGGTGGTCTTCGCGGTGGGGATCTACATCGGCCTGGGCTTCCCCGGCCTCCCCGGCCGCGAGGACCGTGTGGTGCACCGGCGTCGCAAGTTGCATCATTTCACGCCGCTCGATCTCCTGCGTCCCCCGCGCCGGTAATCATCGCCATGGAGCCCGTGGACCTCGAGGCGGAGTTCCGCTTCCGCCATCACGTCGACGTCCGGTTCCGCGACGTCGATGCGATGGGGAACGCTCACCATTCCCTTCCGCTGATCTACTTCGAAGAGGCGCGGGCCGCATATTGGCGGGAGGTCGTCGGCCGGCCGACGCTCGCGGACGTCGACTACACCGTGGGCGAGGCGGAGCTTCGCTTCCACAGGCGGATCCTGTTCCCGGCCCGCCTCGACGTCGGCGTACGGACCACTCGCCTCGGCAACAGCAGCTTCACGATGGAGTACGCACTCCGGGACGAGGGCGGGGCGGTGCTCACCACCGGGCGGACCGTGCTCGTGATGTACGATTACGCGCAGGGGCGCTCGAAGCCGATCCCGGAAGAGGTGCGGCGGCGGATCGAGGCGTGGGAGGGGATGGCGACGTCGCCTACAGCAGCACGCCGATCGTAGCGGAGATCAGCCCGATCACCGCGCCGAGCGCGTAGCCGAGCCGGACGATGATGATCAGCTCGCGCTCGGTCACGCTCCGGATCAGTTCTTCCACCCGTTCCATCGGAAAATCGAGGATCTTTCGCTCGACCTGCCCCGCGATGTCGATCCGGCGCGCGACGTCCGGGACCTGCTCCTGGAGCCACGTCCAGAGCGGCTCGGCGATGGCGCCTTCGATGCGCGAAGCGGCATCCTCGGGGAGGTGGTCGGCGATGCGGCCGATCGGCTTCTCGAACGCGCGCGTGAGGAGGCGGCCGGCGGCCTCGCGGTAGAGTGAGCGGGCGCGCTCGCTGCGCGCGCCGGCGACGACCGCATCGGCGATGCGCTCGGGCGGGACGTGGCGGAAAAGGTCGCCCCAGCTCCGGTGTTCGGCGGCGCGGAGCGTCGCCTGGAGCTTCTCGACCAGGAACGCGCGCGTCTGCGGATCTCGCGCCAGCGAGAGGCCCCACCCGGCGACGGTCTTCTTCGCGCCCTCGACGCTGGGTTCGCCCGGCCGGCCGAGCACCGAGGCGACGGGGCGGCGCAGCAGGTCGACGATCGCGTCGTTCACGCCCTTCGCCATGGCGTCCCGCATTGCGGGGTCCTGGAGCAGCTCGGCGAGCTTCTCGGCGCCCTCTTCCTGGACCGCCTGGAGGACCCGGTCGACCGTCTCGGGCGTGATCACGAGCGAGGCGATCAGCCGCTGGTGGAACTTCAGGTCCTTCATGAAGCGGTCGAGCAGCTCGTGCAGTACGCGCTCGACGCGGCTTCGCGCCTCCGGGTTCTCGAGCAGCCCGCCGAGCCGCTCGATCGCGAGGGGCAGGTACCCGGCGATCGCCTTCTCGACCGCGGCGACGAGGCCGACCGGGAGCAAGTCCTGGAAGGTGCGCTCGGGCTCGAGCAGACGGTCCGCGGTCCGGTCGATGTAGTCGGCGACGGCGCGCTCGAAGCCCGCGCCGCCGACGGCCTCCGCGATCCAGCGTTCCGCGGCCGCGGCGAGGGTGGCCTCGCGCTCGGGCGTGAGGAGCTCGCCGATCGGACGGTCGGCCAGCTCCTTCGCGAGCGATTCCGCCCACCGCCGCGCCTCGCCGTGGAACTCGTCACCGGCGAGGTAGGCGTCGAGGCGGTCGAGCAGCCCCGAGGCCGCCTCATCCAGCAGCGACCGCAGCTCGGCCGCTACAGTTGGAGGCAGCATCTCCGCGAGCGAACCGCGAGGGCGCTCGAGCACGCCGCGGACGAAGGCGGTGAGCCGCTCGTCGAACGCGGCGCGGAAGCCCGGCTCGGCGGCCGTGCGGGCCAGGTCCTCGGCGGTGAGCAGCCGCGTGCCGACCGCGCGGCCGACCGCGGCGGCAAGTCGCGCCTTGTTCTTCGGGATCGCGCCCTGCAGCGCTCGAAGTGGCCGGCCGAAGAGGCGGGGTGGCTCGTAGGGATGGAACAACATCCAGATCGCCAGCGAGTTCGTAACCCCACCGGCGAGCGCCCCGAACAGGACCGTCAGGGCCATCTGGATCGCCGTATCGATCACTCCAGTCCGAGTCGTAGCAGGCCGAAGACGTCGCGGCGGTCGCCCCGCACGGAGATCCAGCCGCGCACCATGAACGTCCGCGTGCCTCCGGCCAGGCCGGTGGGATCCTGGACGGTGACCGGCTCACCCTGGATATCGAGCTCGCCCAGGAGCGAGCCCGTCGGTTCGGCGATCCGCCAGCCGCCGGGCGCGGCCCCCGGTCCGGCGCCTTCGGCCGGGATCGGCGTGAGCGTGACCCGGTCCCATTCCAACGCCTCCGTGTCGCGGCGCAGCCATGCGCCGGTCCGGCCGTCCGCGCCGCGAGCCACCACCAGACTCGCGCTCTGACCATCGGTCACGAAGACCACCTCCGCCTCGCCCGGCTGCGTGAGCGGCGCGCCGGTCTGGAGGTCGAGCAGGAGGCCGACGAACGATTCGCGTCCGAGGCTCAGCGTCCCGCGGCGGAGGCGGAGCTGGACCGCATCGCCTGCGCCCCACTCGGCGAGCGGCGGCGACGGCTCGAGACGGAACCCCGTCGACTCGGCCCGGTGGATCAGCGCCTCGATCTCGTTCCCTTCACCGACCACCAGCCGGAGCGGACCGTGGGGGACGAGCCGCCACGGCTCGCGCATCGGCTCCGTCTCCCACGCCTGCTCGAGCAGCTCCATCCAGGTGCGGTCGCGGGCCAGCCACGCGCCGGCCGTACGCCGGATCACCGTCGGTCCCTCGACCGCCGTGAACTCCAGCGCCGCCGCGACGGGCGTGTCCGCACGGAGCGAGAGGAGCAGGAAGCTCCGGTCGTAGGTCGCTGCCGTGCCCTCGCGGCCGGACCGGCTGTTCGTCGCCGCGGAGCCGGGACGCTCCGACCGGTCGCACGCCACAAGGAGCAGCAGCACGAGTAGAATGATCGTTCTCATGATCGCAAATGTAGCAGTCCCGGCGCGTGGAATCGAGGGGCGCGCGGTTGCGCCTCGGGGCGGCGCATTCTAAACTTGGCTATTGCGACGCGCGCGGATCATTCTTCGTAAGTCATTGTATGGAGAGAGCATGCAGCTCTACACCAAGATCCTGATCGCCCTCGGGCTCGGCATCGCGTTCGGTCTCACGGCTAACCTGCTCGATGTCGAATGGTTCCGTGCCGTGCTGGTCGGGCTCGAGCCGGTCGGCGCCGCGTTCATCAAGCTGATCACGATGGTCGTGATCCCGCTCGTGGTCGCGAGCCTCATGGTCGGGACCGCGTCGCTGGGCGACATCCGTAAGCTCGGGCGCCTGGGCGGGAAGACGGTCGCGCTCTACATGGGGACGACCGCGATCGCGGTGACGCTCGGGCTCGTGCTCTCGAACATCGTGCGGCCGGGCTCGCGCGTGGATCCGCAGACGCGCGACGAACTCGCGGCGGCGTTCGCGGGTGAGGCGCAGGCGCGGCTCCAGCTCGCGGAGGAGAGCCCGGGCGTCGTCGACGTGCTCCTCGGGATGATCCCGTCGAACCCGATCCAGGCGGCCGCGAACGCGGAACTGCTGCCGCTCATCATCTTCACGCTCATCTTCGGCGCGGCGATCGGGATGATCGCCGAGGACCGGCGCAGGGCCGTGCTCACGTTCTTCGAGGGCGTGAACGATACGGTCATGGTGATCATCGAGTGGATCATGAAGCTCGCGCCGTACGCGGTCTTCGCGCTGATCGCCTCGGTGGTCGCCCGCTTCGGCCTGGACCTGCTCCGGTCGCTCATGGTCTACGCGCTCACGGTCGTGGCGGGGCTCCTCCTCCACGCTTTCGGGACGTACGGCCTGATCGTCCGCTTTGGCGCCCGGCTGAACCCGATCCATTTCTTCCGGCGCATCGCACAGGCGCCGCTGGTCGGCTTCTCGACCTCCAGCTCGAACGCCACGCTCCCCGTCACGATGGAGACGGCCGAAGAGAACCTGGGCGTCTCGAAAGAGGTCAGCTCCTTCGTCCTGCCGCTCGGCGCCACGATCAACATGGACGGCACCGCGCTCTATCAAGCCATCGCGGTCATGTTCATCGCTCAGATCTACGGCGTGCCGATGGACCTGGCGGATCAGGCCACGATCGTGCTGACCGCGACGCTGGCCAGCATCGGCGCCGCGGGCGTGCCGAGCGCCGGGATCGTCACGCTGATCCTGGTCCTGCAGTCCGTCGGGCTGGGCGCCCACACCGCAGCCGGCATCGCGCTCATCCTCGGCGTGGACCGGATCCTCGACATGATGCGCACCGCAGTCAACCTCACGGGCGACCTCACGGTCGCGACCGTGGTGGCCAGGACGGAAGGGGAGGCGCTGGTGCCAAAGGTGGCGGTCGGTGCGGGGGTGGAGGAAGCCGTTGCTGCCGGCGCGGCGTCGCAGGCGAGCGGGGTGGTCGCCGAGGGGGATTGACCGAGTCAGACGGTCTTGCAATCCGGAGCGCAAAAGGGGGCGTGACCTGGACGGCCGCGC
>CAYPGK010000013.1:0-52423 GCA_964410055.1 uncultured Gemmatimonadaceae bacterium
CATAAGGCGCCCCCTCCCGTCACACCGCCCCACCCCCTTTCGTTTCACCGTAGGAAACCTCGCCGCGATCTCCGCTCTCGCGGCGTACCCGAAGGCGGCCGGCAAAGCCCTTGACGACGGTGCCCCTGCCGACCGATCCTTCCTGAGTCTCCTGCCTGGGGGTGCTATGGTATCCCGACTCCTCCTCGACCGGGCGAATTCCGCCCTATCCGCCTCGACGGCGAACGATCGTTTCAAGGCACGGTTCCGCATCTATGTCTGGTACGGCGTCCTGGGTGCGGCGCTCCTGCACATCGTCCTCTTCTGGGCGTCGCCGGTGGTGACGCGACTGCGGCCGTTGCTGAGCAAGGTGGACCAGTTGCTGCTGACGCCGCCGCTCCAGGCCGCACCTGCGCCGCCCGCGGCGCTGGCGATGATGCCGAGGAGCGGGATCCCGATCCCGGCGGATGTGGGGGAGCGGGTGCTGGAGGAGATCCCGCGGCCGCCGGAGCCGCTCCTCGATGCGCCGGGCGCTCCGGTCAGCGAAGCGTTGCTCGCGCTCCTGGACGGCCCGAGGGTCACGCCGCACAGCATCGCGCCGGTGCTGAAGAACCGGGCCGCGATGGCCGCGGCGCTCCAGCGGCTGTTCGCCAGGGAGGGCCCCGACATCGACCACCCGATCCAGATGGACGTGTGGTTCCTCATCGACGAGGGCGGGGTGGTGCGGTCCACGATGATCAAGACATCGAGCGGCTTCGCGGCACTGGACACCGCGGTGCTGAGGACGGCGAAGCAGATGCTGTTCACGCCCGCGTGGTCGCGGGGGCAGACGGTTCCGGTCTGGATCTCGTTGCCGATCCTGTTCGATACGGATCTCCCAGTCGCGAGCGACTCGGCCGGGGTCGAGCCGAGCATGGCCTCGGCCGTCGCCGCCGGTAGGACCTCGTCCAACTGAACTACGTGGAAGTCATCCCTCTCGGCGACGCGGCGGTCGTCGTCCGGCTCGGCGATTCGATCGCCGAGGCGACGCACCGTCTGCATCCACGGCGACGGGCCGCACGCGGCGGAGTTCGCCCGGCGCCTGCGCGAAGCGCTCGAGGCGGCAGGCGGCCGCGTCCAGGCGGTGGGGGAGGCGCCGGTCGGATCGGCCGGGGCCTGAAGCGCGCCTGACCTCCGGCTACTCCGGCGGCGCTGGGCGCTCCCGTTCGGGGCGCTCGGTCTCCCGCCGCTCGGGCGGCTCGATCGTGGGCGGTCCGGGCGGCGGCGGCGCCGGCTCCTGCGGCGGCCGGATCTCGGGCGACGCGGGCGGCTCCTCGATCTCGGGCCGGCCGGGCCGCGGCGGCTGGATGTCCGGCGGGCCCGGCATCGGCGTTCCCGGCTCCCGTGGCGGCTCGATGTGCGGGCGGTAGTGGTCGCGCATCCCTGACTCCCGTGGCAGCGTGTCCGGCCGTAGCGCCGAGCAAGCCGCGTACCGGCCGGGCCGGGGTGTCAGGCGACGACGCGGTTGCGACCCGCGTTCTTCGCCCGGTAGAGCGCCCGGTCTGCTTCCTTGATCACCTGCTCCGGCTCCGCCAGGCGTTCCGTCCGCTCTGCGGCGCCGATGCTCACCGTGATCTTGAGCTTTTTCCGCTCGCCCCGCGACGGCTTCGGGTTCTTCGGCCGGCGTCGCGGCCGGTCCGGCCCGCGGACGGTGAACTCGGCCTCTTCGATCGCCCGGCGGACCCCCTCCAGGTGCGGCACGACGTCCTCCAGCCGCTTGCCGGTGAAGACCAGCGCGAACTCCTCGCCGCCATACCGGTACGCGCGCCCGCCGCCCCGGACCCGGCCGAGGCGCGTGGCGACGAGCCGGAGGACCTGATCCCCCACATCGTGGCCGTGGCGGTCGTTGATCCCCTTGAAGCGGTCCACGTCGACCATCGCGATCACGTAGCGGCTGCCGAGTCTGAGCAGCTCTTCGTTGAACGCGCGCCGGGAGGGAAGGCCGGTCAGCCCGTCGCGATAGGCCAGGGCGTACGACGTCTCCACGACGGCGATCCCCAGGATCACGCCCGCCGCGACGAGGTACGTGACGGCGCCGCCGGCGTCGGAAGATTCGAGCGCAGCAAAGAGGAGCGCGACCGTCGCCCACAGGAAGCCGCGCCGCACGGGATCGGGCCGGAACAGGACTGCGCCGGTCTGCACCACGAGCGCGAGGAGGAACGAGGCCAGGACCGGCTGGGGGAACGGCAGCCCGCCGGCAATGCCGCCGGGGACGAGCTCGCGGTTGAGGAGCGCGCTGGCCGCCGCCGGGTCGCGCACGGCGATCGTCACGACGAGTGCGGCCTGGGCGAGGATCACGGCGAGACGCGCGAGACCGACCGGGCCGAACGCGGTGCGATCGGCGAGGAACGCGAGGATGGCCAGATCGATGGGGAGCAGGAACAGCACCGTGTTCCGCGCCGCGTCGCTCGCGGTGATCCCGCCGATTGCGGAGCCCGTAAGGACGGGAAAGGCCAGGGCGAGGGCCAGGACCGCGAGCGCGACGCGCGTGCGGCGCAGGCGCAGCGCCAGGAGCGCCGTGGCCGCGTACGCGACCGCCGCCGCGTAGGGCGGGAACTCGGGCAGCATCCCCGCGCGGTCGAGCCACGCGACGAGGACCAAGAGCAGCCCTTCGGGCGCGAAGATCGCGACCACCTTCCCCAGCGCAGGCGGCGTCACCGGCACTCTCCTGTCTCCCGTGGATTCGCTACACGCGTCGCCGGCTTGGGCGCGGCCGGATGAGCACGACGCGTTCCGGGGAGAGCGGGCGCGGCGACCCGTGTCTCAAGATGGGGCCGGGCCGCGACGCCCAGCAAGACTGCTCCGGGAACCCGGCCGATCGAGCGGGCGCCTGCCCGGCCATCCACGTGGACAGCCGCCGGCCGATTCCTTATCTTGGTCTGCCCAATCCCCCGGAAAGTGTGGCGGCCAGGCCGCCCGATCGTCTTGTCTGGATAAATCTCCCCGCGGCGCATTCGTGACCCGCGCCGGTTCCCGTCCGTCACTGGTAAGCCGAACCACACGGAGGGGACTGTCATGTTCGACAACCTGCTGAATGCCGTGCCGCTCGAATGGCGGCCCGCCATCGAATTCCTGCTGGGCGCCCTGGCCTGGATCCCTGCCTGGCAGGCGCGCCTCCTCGAACTCGTCTGGTGGCCGGGCGGCTCGGCGCTCACCATGATCGCCACTCGCGTGCTCGTCCTGCTCCCGGCGCTCCTCCTCGTGGCAGGCGTCTGGGCCACGATGAGCTCGGTCTACACGCTCCCGTTCCGCGCAGGCCGGGGACGCTACCTCCAGACGCTCGCCCTCGCCTGGTGGGATGCGGGGCGCACCGTCTGGCTATTCTGGGTCGGCTTCGCTCGCCTCGGTATCGTCATACTAGGATGGCTGTGGGGCGCCGTCCGTCACGGATCGGCGCTGATCTTCCACATGCTGCGCCACATCATCGCCTCGCCCTTCGCCGCACTCGACTGGACCGCGCGGCGCTACTTCAAGCCCGGCGTGCCCTGGCTCGCCTTCCTGCTGACCATCCTGTGGTCGGCCGTCGAGGCGACGATCTTCACCTTCACGCTCCAGCCCACGCTGACCGAGGTCTTCTACGACCTGACCGGAACGGCCGCCAACCCGGCCATCGTGGTGCCGATCCTGTTCCTGTTCCTCTTCCTGCTCGTCTCCGGCAGCTTCGCCTCGATCCAGGTCCTGACCGAGGCGATCGATACGCGCCGGATCAAGCAGATCGTGCAGATGACGCTGATCGAGATCATCGTCATGCTCTTCGAGGTCTTCTTCCTCTACCGCGAGCTGGTCGATGCATCGGTACCGTGGATCGCGCAGCAGACCGGCGGCGAGGTGCGGCTCGGCCTCTTCGGCACCCTCGCCATCGCCTGCTTCGGCTGGATCGGCATCCGCGCCATGACATGGTTCCTCTTCGGCCGCTTCGGCACGCCGGCGCTCCTCGCGATCATGTCGCGCCAGACGCTCACCATCGGCGAGACCGAGGCCGAGCCGCCCGCCAGGCCGGCCGTCGCGTGGTGGTCCGAGACGATCCAGGCCTTCAAGCACGAACACGAGTGGTTCCGCAGCCGCGGCGCCGAGCTCGCCGAGCTCGCTGCGCTACCCGTGCTCCAGATCCTGGCCGCGGCCATCAACTTCTTCATGGTCCTGGTCCTCTCGCAGCCGATCTTCGACCTCCCGTTCGGGAGTCTCGAGGAGGCCATGAAGAGGCTGCCGGTCCAGCCGCAGGCGGAGGCGCCACGGTCCCGCGCGGCCGCCCGCGCCGCCGTGGAGGTCTAGCCATGAGGCCCCTCATCCGTGCGACGCGCCGCCTCCGGGCGGCCGTCGCCGCCGGCCTCGTGGCCGCCGGCGCCGCCTGCGCGTACGACTCGCCCGCCGAGAGCCAGCCGCGCAGCACGCTCCTCATCGGCATCGACGTGAGCGGCTCGTTCCGCGCCACCGGCGAGTACCAGGACGCCCTCGCCTTCGCCGCGCGATACATCCACGGCCACCTGAACGGGCTCGGCGGGCTCGAGGTCCCGCGTGCCCTCTTCGTCGGCGCCATCGGCGGCCGCGAAGAGGGCCAGGCACAGGCGTTCCACCCCATCCACGACTTCCAGGGCAAGTCCATAGAGCAGATCGAGTGGGACCTCGAAGACTGGTTCCCGCCCAACGATCGCATCACGGACTTCAACGCGTTCTTCTCCCGGGCCGCCGACCTGATCAAACGCCAGAACCTCACCCTGGCGCCGATCACGGTCGTCGTCCTGAGCGACGGCGTCCCCGATCTCACGAATCGCCCGGCCGGCGCGCGCCCCGCGGACGATGACCCGATCCGGTTCGAGACGCTCGACGTCAGCGGCTTCGAGTACCTCGCGCGGAACGTGACGATTCGCGTGCTTTATCCGCAGCCGCCCGTCGCGGTCGCGTGGGAGCGACATCTGCCGAGAAACCGCGTGCGGCTCTGGACCGTCGACAACGTCGTCATGCGGGGGTGGCGCGCGCACTGGATCCCGGACCTGGAGCCCGAAGCGCAGGACGACTTCTGGAACTGGGTCCGCGACAACGTCGATTTCCGGGTCCGTCGCCGCATTCTTTGACCGCTCGTGTCATTGACATGGGGCCAGCGTTCCGCTAACGTGGCCGTGCCCGAACACTGTTCGGCCCCTGGTTCTTCGACGGATTCGCATGGCCTCCACGTCAGAGTCCGGGCTGCGTACGGCGATCCTGGACGCCGCCAGACACCTCATCACGCGCGAGGGGTTTCGCGACGTCTCGATGCGGATGATCGCACGCGCGGTCGGGTGCAGCGTCAGCAGTATCTACCTGTATTTTCCGAGCAAGGACTCGCTGATCCACACGCTGATCTACGAAGGGTTCGAGCGGTGGTACGAGGAGAGTCTGGAGGTCGTGAACCGGCCCGAGCCGCCGCTGCGGCGGCTCGAACGGCTGGCGCAGCGGTACGTCGACTTCGGCCTGGAGAATCCGGAATGGTACGAGGTGATGTACCTCTTCCACCCGGAGCGGGTCGCGCGTTTTCCACAGGAGCTCTACCGGCGGACGCGGCGGTCGATGGACCTGGTGGTGCAGTTGATCCAGGAGTGCGAGCCGGAGCGATTCCGGTCGGAGGAGGACGCCCGGATCGTGGCGAACCTGATCTGGTCGCTGCTGCACGGGGTAGTGTCGACGATCCTGGCCGGGCGCCTCGACTCCCGAATCGACCGTGAGAGGTACATCCGGGCCGCGGTGACGCACGCGGTCCGCACCGTCTCACCGGACGCCGCGCCGCCGGACGGCGTGTGACTGGGGCGCTGGACCGCGAATGACTGCGGCGCTGGGGCGCGAACGACCGCTCCGCCGTCCGGCACTGACCCGGGCGCAACCCGGCGCTGATCCGGGCGCAACCCGGCACTGACCCGGGCGCCGCCCGGCGCCGAAGAACCTACGCTTTCCTCACCTCCCCGGCCCTGCCACCACGATGGCGATGCGGCGGCCGTCTGGGCTGACGGCGATGCGGGTGATCCCGTCGACCCCGTGCGCGGCGAGGTCCGCGACTTCCCTCCAATCTTCGTCGCTGGCCGGATCGTAGCGGAAGAGCTTCGAGCCCTGGCCCATGAGGAGCGACCCGTCCGGCATCCAGGCGTAGTCCTCGCCGGTGCCGAGGAGGCGCACGATCGTCTGCATCTCCCGGGTGGCCAGTTCGAGGCGCTTGATCCAGCCCGTCCCGGCTTCGCGGTGCACGAAGCTGATCGCCGGTTGGCCGGGGACCTTGTGGAGCGAGCGGCCGATGTCCTCGGCCAGCGTCGTCGCCTCGCCGGAGCGAGAGTCGGCGAGTTGCAGCACGTGCGGCTCGCCGAGGACGAAGAGGGCGAGGGTGTGCGCGTCGCCCCAGGCGTGGTAGCCGACGGGCGCGACGTCCGGGAGGACGAGCTGCGGGTCGGTCCCCTCCGTCGAGAAGCGCCAGAGCCGCTGCGTTCCGTCCGCCTCGACCCGGACGAAGGAGATGCCTTCGCCGCCGGGGAGCAGAGTCGGCGAGTACTCGCTCTCCGGCGTGTTCGTGACCTGTACCGTCTCTCCAGTCGACAGGTCGTAGCGGTAGATGTCCGACTGCACCCCGTCCCGGATCGAGGAGAAGTACACGCTCCGCCCGTCGGGCGAGAAGAACGGCTGGTTGTCGTAGCCGGGACGCGCGGTGACGTTGCGCACCGCGCCGACCTCGAGCCGTCCGCCCTGTAGCGTCGTCTCGACCACGAAGATGTCGGTGCCCGGCGGGGCGTCCTGTGCGAGTCCGGGGGTGACCGGGGCGAGCAGCAGCGCCGCGGCGAGGATGGCCGCGGCGGAGGGAATGGCGCTGGCGTGTTTGCTCGCGGCATGGGCGCCCGCCGCTGAGCGCGTGGGCATCGCCGCGGCCTGGGCGCGGCGCGAGGTGGATCGGACCATGGCTTCCTCCCTGGGAATCGGGTCGGGAGTGCAAGGTAGGCCGGCGGGGCAGGGGTGGGGAAGGGGGACGTACGCGGGCGTCGTTCAGCGGAACTCGACCGGCGTCCCCGGCCGGGTGTGACGGGCAAGAAGGCGGGCATCCCAGTTCGTCAGCCGTACGCAGCCGTGCGACGTCGTGTAGCCGATCGTCTCCGGCTCCGACGTGCCGTGGATCCCGTAGTGCGGCTCCGAGAGCTGCATCCAGACCACGCCGACGGGGGAGTTCGGGCCGGGCGGGAGCATCGCCGTCGGGTTTTCGCTCGGCACTTCGTGGAAGAGCTCCGGCTGGTAGTGGAAGTGCGGGTCGAACGTGACCGAGGTGACGCTCAGCTCGCCGTCGGGCGAGGGCGAGTAGCCGGAGCCGAGGGTGGAGGGGAAGTGGAGCACGATCCGCCCGCCCGCATCCAACGCCTGGGTGTAGAACCCGTTCTTCGATATGACGATGCGCGCGATCGTGCCCGCCGGCGGTTCGTCGGCTCGGCGGACCACAGGGACCCACAGCGTCGCCCCCGCGCGGAGCGAGCCCGGCCGGGTGCCGGGGTTGAGCTGCTCGAGGAGCTCGGGCGCGACGTGGAAGCGTTCGGCGAGCTGCTCCCATGCAGACGCGTAGCAGAGGCAGTCCAGCTTCGCCTTCTCGTAGACGTCCTCCGGGACGTCGACGAAGGGGCCCTCGAGGTCGGCGGCCGTGATCGTGTACCGCTCGATGAGCGGCCGCGCTCCTGCGGCCGTCACGAGCCGGGCGTAGGTCGCGGTGTCGACCGTGCCCGTGGTTTCCAGGCCGTGGCGCTGCTGGAACCAGAAGACCGCCTTCTCGGTGTTCTTCCCCCAGTGGCCGTCGATCACGCCCGGCGAGAAGCCGACCTGGTCGAGGAGGATCTGGACGTGGAGGACGGACGGGCCGTCGCCGTCTCGTACGGGAAGGTAGGGTCGTCGGCCGGTCGTCGTTGGGGAGATCTGCTCCCACGTTTCCGCTGTCGCGGGGAGTGGCGCCGGGAGTACGGTGTCGCCGTGCACTGACGGGCTCCGCGCGCCGCGCCGCCCCAGCCGGTCGCGCTCCGCCCACTCCCACCACGACCGGTCCCGGCGCCCCGCCTCCAGAGCGGACGGATCGTACCGCCCTTCGCCCGCGATCGGCACGGAGATGCTGTCGTCGACCGCAGCGGCGCGCGGCTCCTCCCCGCAGCCGAGCGCCGCCGCGAGCGCCGCGAGCCAGATCGGGCTACGCCGCCTCCGCATGCTCCGTCGCATCCTTCGCGTGCTCCAGCGCGTCGATGCCGATCACCTCTCGCGGTGTGCGCCTGCGCTCGATCGCCACACCCTCGGGCCAGAGCGCGCTCGGCGCATCGAGTACTTCCATCAGGCCGAGGAGCACCGGGTGCATCGAGGCGGGCCGCTCCTCCGGATCGCGTGCCAGGCAGCGGAGGGTGAGTGCGTCGAGCGCGGGCGAGATCTCCGGGTTGTGGCGGGAAGGCGGAGGAGGCGGCTCGCGTCCGAGCTGCGGGTAGCGCGCCTCCTCGCCCTCGCGCGGCTCCTCGCCCGCGTAGACCGCCTCGTATGGCCAGCGGCCCGTGAGCAGCTCGTACAGCACCGCCGCGAGGCCGTAGACGTCGGTCGCAGGCGAGAGCGGCGCGCGCAGCACCTGCTCCGGCGCCATGTACGGCGCCGTCCCCAGGCGCTCGCGCGGCCGGCGACCCGGCCGGATCCGCCGCGCCGCATCGAAGTCCGCGAGCACCGGGACCGCGCCGCGCAGAAGCAGGTTCGCCGGCTTCAGGTCCAGGTGCAGGTAGCCACGCCTGTGCAGGTGGTACAGCCCGGCGCCCACGTGAATCGCGACCCGCACCGCATCCGCGATCCCGATCCTGCGCCGCTGGCGCCGCTCGAGCAGGTCGAAGACCGACGGCCCCTCGATGTACTCCATGAGGAGGAACGGCAGCCCGTCGTGCTCGCCCTCGCCGAAGGTTCGAAGCAGGTTGGGGTGGTCCACTCGCCGGAGGATGCGCGCCTCCCGCCGGAGCGCCGCAACCGCGCGACGGTCACCCCGCAGTGACGGCGTAAGGATCTTGCACGTGAACGCGCACCACTCCCGCGCGCTCCACACCTGGTACAGATGACCCAGCCTGCCCGCCGCCAGATGCCCGATCACCGTCAGGTCCCCGGCGATCCGGTCCCCGACCGCGTACGGATACGGGCGCCGGCTCCCCTGCGACGGGCCGTCGCCCACATCCGTCAACAGCCCGAGCCGCCGCGGCCGCGACGGGCGCGCCCTCATGCAGCCCTGCGCCCGCTCTCGCCGAGCAGATCCGAAACTCGACGACGGATCTCGTCCAGCGACGCCGGCTTCGCCATGTACGCATCGCAGCAGCCCGACCTCAGGATCGCCTCCGGGTCGCCCGCCTGCGCCAGCGCCGTCAACGCCAGGATCGCCACCCGCTTCGGCAGCAGAGCCCTCTTGATCCAGCGGCCCGCCTCGATCCCGTCCATGGACGGGAGCTGCAGGTCCAGGATCACCACGTCGGGTTCGAACTCCCGCGCCCGCGCGATGGCCTCTTCACCGCGCCGCGCCGTCTCCACCTCGTACTCGGTGCTGAGCAGATCCCGCAGGATCGACAGCAGGTCCAGGTTGTCTTCCACGATCAGGATCTTCGCCATCCTTCCCCCGCCATGCTCCGCCTACGAGGCCCGGGCCAACCCCGATGCCCGCTCCACCTGCCCCAGCGATGATACCGGCGCCGTCACCAGCGCGCCCTCGGACCGCACCACCAGCGCCCACAACCTCTCACGGTCCAGCTCTCGGAGGTCGTAACCCGCTTCCTCCAGCGCCTCGAGCGCATCGCGCCACACCCCTTCCGCTTCCGCGCCTCGGCCCCACCCGTACAGCTCCAGACGGCCGTCCTCGACCGATGCCGTCCGCGACACGATCTGCACCGGGATCCGCCGCTTCAGCCAGATCTCACGCGTCTGCCTCGAGTTGGCCACCAGCCGGTCGATCGTCGAGCTCGACGCCCCGCCACCGTACCGATGCACCAGACGCGCCAGCGAGATCGCATCCGAATTCGACATCCGCACACACCCGTGCGACACCGCCTGACCGAGACTCCCCTTCTGCGGCGTGCCGTGGATGAAGTACATCTCCCGGAAGTACATCTTCACCCGGCCCATCGGGTTGTTCGGCCCCGGAGGCGTCACCTTCTTCCCGCGCGCCCACGGCCGGTTCGGAGGATGCCACCACGGGTTCCAGATCACCCGCGAGATCGCGTACCGCCCCGTCGGCGTCCTGTGGCCCTTCTTCCCCACCGCCACCGTGTACGTCCGTGTCCGCTTGCCGTCCTCGTAGACGTAGAGCTTCCGCGACGAGGTGTTCACCACGATCCGCATCCCCGCCGCCTCCGGCGCCACGGCCGGCGGTCCGCCGCCCCCGGCCGCCCCCAGGGCCAGCGCCACCCCCAGCGCCGCAAGCGTACCATTCCGCTGACTCAAGTGCATCGCTCCCTCCGGTGATCAGCACGGGTTCCAGGGGTTGAAAGGCGCAAGCCATGTGCCGAAAACTGCATGTATTGCAACCGTTTCCGGCGCTTCACCCGCAGCGGACGTGACGGAAAACGATGCAGCACGCGCCGCGCGAGCCATGCGCGTCGCCGGGGGTTGCCTTCACGCACGGCCCGCGTACCTTGGTGCCGGTGTCGACCACGGAAGCTTGGAAACTGGGCCGCGCGGAGGAGGCGAGCGATGGCGGTGGTGTTTCCGGATGATCTGGTAGAGCACGGGGAGAGCCGAATCGTCTTCCTGGTGCTGGATGGATTGGGCGGGCTGCCGGACCCCGATACGGGGAAGACGGAGCTGGAGACGGCGCGGACGCCGAACCTGGATCGGCTGGCGCGGCGTTCGGCGTTGGGGCTGATCCGGCCGGTGGCGGCGGGGGTGGCGCCCGGGAGCGGCCCGGGGCATCTCGCGCTGTTCGGGTACGAGCCGACGCGGTGGCTGATCGGTCGGGGCGTGCTGAGTGCGTTGGGCGTCGGGTTCGACCTGAGGGAAGGGGATGTTGCGGTCCGGCTGAACTTCGCGACGGTGGATGCGGAGGGTCGGGTCACGGACCGGCGCGCGGGTCGCCCGAGCGACGAGGAGAACCGTCGGCTGGTCGAGAAGCTGCGCGCGGGGGTGGAGGCGCCGCGGGGAATCGAGCTCTTCTTCGAGTCGGAGAAGGAGCACCGTGCGGTGATGGTGCTGCGCGGGGAGAACCTGTCCGCCGCGCTGTCGGATACGGACCCGCAGGAGACCGGCGTGCCGCCGCTGCACGTGCGTCCGCTGGCCGATGGAGCGGAAGATACGGCGCGGGTGGTCCAGGACCTGCTGGACGCGGCGCGACGGGTGCTGTCGGATGAGCCGCACGCGAACGCGCTGCTCGCGCGCGGGTTCGCGGCGTACGAGCGCTACCCGTCGATGGCGGACCGCTTCAAGCTACGCTCCCACGCGATTGCGCGTTATCCGATGTACCGGGGCGTGGCGCGGCTCCTCGGGATGGACGTGCATCCGGGTCCGGCGTCGGACGAGGAGAGCGTGGCGGTCCTTGCGGAAAATTTCGAGGCGTACGATTTCCACTTCGTCCATTTCAAGGCGATAGACTCGCGCGGCGAGGATGGGGATTTCGGGGCGAAGGTGGCGGCGATCGAGGCGGTCGACCGGCTGATCCCGCAGATCGAGGCGCTCGAGCCGGACGTGCTCGTGGTGACGGGCGATCATTCGACGCCGTCGCGCTACCGCGCGCACTCGTGGCACCCGGTGCCGGTGCTCCTCTCCTCGCCCTGGTGCCGGCCGATCGAGGTCGAGACGTTCGGTGAGCGCGAGTGCATGAAGGGAGAGCTGGGTGTCTTCCCGGCGGTGGAGCTCATGTCGTACATACTGGCGCACGCGGGCCGACTTGCGAAGTTCGGGGCATAGCATGGAAGAAGTCGAGGAAGTACTCCAGCGCGCGTTGGCGCTGGGCGAGGAAGGGCGTTGGGAGGAGATGGCGAAGCTGCTGGCCGAGGCGCTGGAGCGCTCTCCCGACGATGCGTATCTGCTGGGTTGGCTCGGTGTCGCCGAGCAGGAGCTCGGCAACGATGGCGCGGCGTACGAGTATTTCCGGCGCTGCCTGGCACAGGAGCCGCTGGACCCGCACCTCCTCGCCATGGCCGGGTCCGGGCTGGCGGCGTTCGACGACCCTGAAGCCGAGGCCGCACTTCGCGCCGCAGCCCTTTCCGGTCCGGACGTACCGGCGGCGCGCCTGCAGTACGGCGCCTACCTGGCCCGTGCGGGCGTATTCGAGGAAGCGCTCGAGCACCTTCGTGCGGCGGCCGAGCTGGCCCCCGAGGATCCCACGGTCCACGGCGAGCTGGGGACGGCGTTCGCGCTGATGGGAGACCTGGACGCTGCGATCCCCGAGATGGAGACGGCGCTCGAGCTCGCGCCGGATGACGCCTGGACTCGCCTGCTCCTCGGGCTCCTGCACGTCGAGCTCGGGAACCTGGAGGACGCGGCCGAGGCGCTCATCCAGGCCGCCGACGAGCTGGAGAACGACGCGGAGGCGCACATCCTGGCCGCGCTCGCCGCGGCGGCCGTCGGCTGGGACGACGCGGCGCACGATCACATCGCCCGCGCTGCACTGGTCGCCGAAGGCAGCGACGTCGAGCTCCTGGACGAAGCCGAGGCGCGGGTGGTCTCGGGCCGCAAGGCCGCGCGGGCCATGCTCCTCGAGACGGTCGCGCCCTCCGTGCTGCGCGAGCGACTGGCGCAGCCGCTGTGAGCGTGCAGGGCGCCGTGCCGGTCCGCGTCGACCTGCCTCACGAGGTCCACACGCTCGCCAACGGGCTCCGCTTGATCGTGCACGAGGACCCGTCGGTGCCGCTCGTCGCCGTGAACCTGTGGTACCACGTCGGCTCGAAGGACGAGCGTCCCGGGCGGACAGGCTTCGCGCACCTCTTCGAGCACCTCATGTTCGAGGGCTCCGCGCACGCGCCCGAGGGGACGTTCGACACGCTCCTCGAGTCGGTCGGCGGCGTCAACAACGGTTCTACCTCGTCGGATCGGACGAACTACTACGAGATGCTCCCGGCCAGCGCCCTCGAGGTGGCGCTGTGGCTCGAGGCCGACCGCATGGGCTGGCTGCTCCCGGCGATGACGCAGGATAAACTGGACGGCCAGCGCGACGTCGTGAAGAACGAGCGGCGCCAGAGCTACGAGAACCGGCCGTACGGCCTGGCCTTCGAGACGATCCTGGCCGCGCTCTACCCACCCGAGCACCCCTACCACTGGCCGGTGATCGGCTCCATGGCGGACCTGGACGCCGCCACGCTCGAGGACGTGCACGACTTCTTCCGGACCTACTACGCGCCGAACAACGCCTCGCTGGTCGTGGCCGGCGGCGTCGACGGCGCGCGGGTCCTGCCGCTGGTGGAGCGCTACTTCGGCGAGATCCCGCGCGGGCCCGAGGCGCCGGAGGTCAAGGCGGCGCCGGTCGTGGTCAACGGCGGCCGTCGGCTCGTCCTGGAGGACGACGTGCGGCTTCCGCGCCTCTACCTGGCGTGGCACTCTCCCGCGTTCTTCGCCGAGGGCGACGCCGCGCTCGATGCCGCAGCCACGATCCTCGCCGAGGGGAAGGCGTCGCGCCTCCACCGCGCGCTGGTCTACGAGCGCGGCGTTGCCCAGGACGTGCAGGCGTTCCAGGACAGCCGCAAGCTCGGCTCGATCTTCTTCATCGTCGTGACCGCCCGCCCCGACGTGGCGCTGGACGAGCTGGAGCGCGAGACGATGCGTCAGCTCGAGGCGATCGCCGCAGGCGACGTCGCCCCGGGCGAGGTGGAGCGGGCGCGAAACAGGATCGAGACCGCCTTCATCGACGAGCTCCAGCACGTCCTCGGCCGGGCCGACCGGCTGAACCTCTACGCCTACTACACGGGCGACCCCGGCTACGCGAACGCCGACCTGGAGCGCTACCTCCGCCTCGACGCCGGAGACATCGCCGGCGCCGTCCGCCGCTTCCTCGTCGAGGCGCCCCCGGTCGCGCTCAGCGTCGTGCCCAGGGGCCGCCTCGACCTGGCTTCCGGGGCCCCATGAGCACCACCTTCGACCGCGCCGTCCCGCCTACCGTCGGGCCGCCGCCCACGGTCGCTCCGCCGGAGGTCGAGCGGCGCCGCCTTGCCAACGGGCTGGACGTCCTCGTCGTGCACCGCCCGGGGCTGCCGATCGTGGACCTGCGCCTCGTCGTCCGGGCAGGCGCGGCCGCGGACGTCCCGGAGCGGGCCGGGCGCGCGAGCCTCGTGGCCGAAATGCTCGACGAAGGCACCGAACGCTACTCGGCGCTCGAGCTGGCCGAGGCGCTCGACCGCCTCGGCGCCGAGCTCGAGATCGTGGCCGGCTGGGATGCCTCCACCCTCGCGCTCCACGTCCTGCGCCCGCGGCTCGAGCCCGCGCTCGAACTCATGGCCGAGGTCGTCGCACGGCCCACCTTCCCGGAGGACGAGCTGCGCCGCGTCCGCGACGAGCGCCTGGCCGACCTGGCCCGGCAGCGCCAGGAGCCGCGCTACCTCGCCCACGAAACCTTCTCCGCCGTCGTGTACGGCCCCGGCCACCCCTACGCCGCCACCCTCTCGGGTACGCCCGAGAGCGTCCAGGCCATCGGCCGCGAGGAGGTCTACGCCTTCTACCGCGAGCACTTCCGCCCTGGTAACGCGTTCCTCGTCGCCGTGGGCGACGTCGACGCCACGCACCTGCTCCCGATCCTCGAGCGCACCCTCGGCGCATGGGAGCCCGCGCCGCCGGCGCCCGTAGCGCCGCCCGGCCGCCCTACCGCCCGGCCCACGGCCGTCTACCTCGTCGACCGGCCCGGCGCCCCGCAGTCCGAAATCCAGGTCGGCCACGCCGCCGTGCCGCGTACGACCCCGGACTTCTTCCCGCTCCTCGTCCTCAACACCGTCCTCGGCGGCGCCTTCACGTCCCGTTTAAACATGGCGTTGCGCGAGGAAAGGGGTTACACCTATGGTGCCGGGTCGCGATTCGAGTTCCGGCTGGGACCCGGGCCGTTCGCCGCCTCATCGGCAGTCTTCACCGGCGTTACTGACGATGCGCTGCGCATCTTCGTCGACGAGATCCGCCGGATCCGCGATGAGGTGGTCCCGTCCGGGGAGCTGGATCGGGCGCGGAGCTACGTCGCGCTCGGCCTGCCGCGCCAGCTCGAGACGACGGCCCAGATCGCCCGCACCATTGCCGACATCGAGCTCTACGGCCTGGGCGACGACTACCTCGCGCGCTTCGTCGAGCGGATCCGTGCGGTGACGGCGGAGGAGGTGCTCCGCGCGGCGCGCGCACACCTCGACCCGGAGCACATGGCGCTCGTCGTGGTCGGGGATCGGGAGCGGATCGAGGGGCCGCTGCGCGCACTCGAGATCGGGCCCGTTGAGGTGAGGTAGCCGCTCACAACTTCATGGGGAGGGGGTGGAGCATCGTGGTTCAAATCCCGTTCGAGACGCATCGACTGGACAACGGGCTGCGCGTGGTCCTCTCGCGAGACCCCTCGGTGCCCGTGGTCGCGATCAACCTCTGGTACGGCGTCGGCTCGCGGAATGAGCGGCCCGGCGGGACCGGCTTCGCGCACCTCTTCGAGCACATGATGTTCCAGGGCTCGGAGCACGTGCCCGAGACCGCGCACTTCGCGCTGATCGAGCAGGCGGGCGGCTCGCTGAACGGCTCGACCTGGCTCGACCGCACCAACTACTTCGAGACGCTCCCCGCCCACTACCTCGAGCTCGGGCTCTGGCTCGAGTCCGACCGCATGGGCTGGCTGCTGCCGGCCATGACGCAGGAGAAGCTCGACAACCAGCGTGACGTCGTGAAGAACGAGCGCCGCTGGCGCGTCGACAACCAGCCCTACGGCGACTGGGACGAGCGCCTCCAGGCCATGGTCTACCCGCCCGACCACCCGTACCACCACTCGGTGATCGGCTCGATGGAGGACCTGGACGCCGCGAGCCTGGAGGACGTCGAGGAGTTCTTCCGCACCTACTACGCGCCGAACAACGCGGTCCTCACGCTCTGCGGCGAGTTCGACCCCTCGCACGCGCTCGAGCTCATCGAGCGCTACTTCGGCGAGATCCCGCGCGGGCCCGAGGTGCCGCCGCTCCCCGGCCGGACCGAGATCCCGCCCGTGATCGGGCAAGAGGTCCGCGAGCGCGTCGAGCAGGACATCTCACTGCCGCGCCTCTACCACGCGTACCGGATCCCTCCCTACGGCGACGACGGGTTCTACGCCGCCGCCGTCGCGTCCTACGTCCTGGCATGGGGCAAGGCATCGCTCCTGTACCGCTCGCTCGTTCGCGACCGGCGCCTGGCCCAGGACGTCGTAGCCTACGCCTTCCCGATCGTGGTCGGCTCGGCGATGCTCGTCCTCTGGGCAACCGCGCGGCCGGGCATCGAGCCCGAGCGCCTCGAGGCCGCGCTCCTCGACGAGATCGCCGCACTCGCCCGGGTCCAGGACGCCGAGGTCGAGCGCGCCAAACACCTCCTCGAGGCCCGGCGCCTGATCGACCTCCAGCGCGTCGACGAGCGCGCGGACCAGCTCTCCATGTTCACCATGCTCTTCGACGACCCGGACCGGATCAACACCGAGCTGGACCGCCTCAAGGCGGTGACCACGGCGGACGTGCGACGCTTCGCCGAGCGCTTCCTCGGCGCCGACAACCGCGCAGCGCTCCTCTACGTCCCGCGCACCGGAGGCGCCGCATGAGCACCGTCCAGCGTGACCGACCGCCAGCCCCCGGCCCGATCCGGCCCCTGGTCTTCCCGACCATCGAGCGACGCCGCCTCGACAACGACCTCGCCGTGCTGACCGCGCGCCACGGCGACCTGCCGCTCGTGACCGCGGCGCTCGTCGTCGATGCCGGCGCGGCGGGCGATCCCGCTCGCAAGGCCGGGCTCGCCCAGCTCACGACAGACGCCCTCGAGACCGGGACCCGCAACCGCTCTGCCGAGCAGATCGCGTGGGAACTCGAATACCTCGGCGTCGAGCTCGACTCCGCGGCCACCTGGGACGCCGCCATCGTGAGCATCACCGTCCCGCGCGAGCGCCTCGAGGCCGCACTCGACCTCTTCGCCGACGTCGTCCGACACCCGGCCTTCCCGGAGGCGGAGGTCGAACGGCTGCGCGACGAGCAGCTCGCCACCATCCTCCAGCGACGCAAGGAGCCACGCGCGCTCGCCAACGACATGGCGGCCCACTTCATCTTCGCCGCCGGCGTGCCCTACGGCCGGCCGCTGATCGGCACCACCGCCTCCGTCGAGGCGATCACCCGCGACGACGTCGAGGCGTTCTACCGCACGCACTATCTGCCGAACGCCGCTTCGCTCCTCTTCGTGGGCGACATCGACGCCGACACCGCCCGCGCACTCGCCGACCGCCACTTCGGCGACTGGCCGGCCGGGCAGCCGACCACGCCCGAGTTCGAGGTCGTCCCCGGCGTCGAGACGCGCACCATCTTCGTCGTCGACCGGCCCGGCGCCGTCCAGTCCGAGATCCGCATCGGCGACGTCGGCGTCGCCCGCCATCACGAGGACTACTTTCCGCTCCTCGTCATGAACACCATCCTGGGCGGCGCCTTCACCAGCCGCCTCAACATGAGCCTGCGCGAGCGCCACGGCTTCACCTACGGCGCCCGGAGCGGCTTCGCGTTCCGCAGGCGCCCGGGGCCTTTCATCGTCCAGGCCGCCGTCGCGACCGAGGTCACCGCGCGCGCCGTCGAGGAAGCGCTCAAGGAGATGACCGCGCTCCGCGACGAGGGCGCGTCCGACAAGGAGGTCGCCTCCGCACGCGATTACCTGCGCGGAATCCTCCCCCTCCAGCTCCAGACCACCGGGCAGCTCGCTTCCCGCCTCGCCGACCTCGTCATCTTCGACCTGCCCGACGACTACTTCCAGCAGTACCGCCAGCGTATCGCCGACGTCTCGCCCGAGGACGTGCACCGCGTCGCGAGGCAGCACCTCCGCCTCGACCGTCTCGCCATCGTCATCGTGGGCGACGCCGAGCGCATCTCCGAGGACCTCGAATCCCTCGGCATCGGCACGGTCGTAATTCACCAAGATCATTGATGGACTTGCACTTACGCATGATTTGCGCGATCTTGGACGCAGGGGCGGTCTCCTGCGTGGGGCCGTGTGGGCCCGTTCGTTCACTGCGCCGGATCCGAACATGAAAAACAGTCCCGACGTCCTGACGGCGGCCGACTTCGCTCGGATCCCGGCGCCTGTCGATCCCGAGGGCACGGAGCCCGGGCGCATCGAAAGCCGTCTCGTCCATGATGGGCGCGTGGTCCACCTAACCGTCGACCGCGTGCGTTTCCCCGACGGCTCGACCGGTGAACTAGAAATGGTTCGCCACTCCGGCGCCGCCGCGGTGCTCCCCGTCCTCGATGCGCCGGACGCGCCCGATCCGCGCGTGCTCCTCGTGCGCCAGTATCGCTACGCCGCCGATGGATACCTCCTCGAGGTGCCCGCCGGGCGGCCTCAGCGGCCGGGCGAGGAGTGGGAGATCTGTGCGCGGAGAGAGCTCGAGGAAGAGGGCGCCGTCCGCGCCGGACGGCTCATCCACCTGGGAGCCATCTACACCACGCCCGGATTCACCGACGAGCGCATCCACCTCTACATGGCGCTCGACGTGACTCCTGGCACCCAGGCCCTCGACGCGGACGAGTTCGTCGAGCCGGTCGTCCTCACGCTCTCCGATGCGCTTGCCCGCATCCGCGGAGGCGAGATCGTCGACGCCAAGACGATCTGCACGATCCACCTCGCGGCGCAGCGGTTGAGCGCGGGGCTGTATTGAACTGTCCACTTCCGATTCGTCGTTGTCCTCTGGATAGGACAGTTGGTGCGCAGGCGCGGCCGGCGACTGAAGTGGTGATGTAGTGATATTGCAAGCGGTTACGCCGCTTGCGGGGGCGCGGCGCTGAGCGTCCGGCATGGCACGGGACCTGCACCCTCCCGGGCCCAACCGGACAAAATCGGCCGAAGGTTCCGCCGATGGGACGCCGCCTCCCTCTCGATGGGGGTACTCATGATCGAAGTCTTGCCTGGCGGTGCACAGAAGAAAGTAGCCCAGCCGGCTCCGCAGCCATTGCGCGAGCTGGACGACAGCGCCATCGTCGCCCGGTTCCTTGCCGGGGACCGGCGCGCGTTCACGGAGCTGGTGGAGCGCTACCACGTGCGTCTGCTGAACTTCATCTACCGTACGATCGGGGATCGTGATCGGGCGGAGGATCTGGTACAGGAGACGTTCATCCGGGTGTACCGGCATCTGCATCGGTTCGACCAGTCGAAGAAGTTTTCGACGTGGGCGTACACGATCGCGAGCAACCTGGCGAAGAACGAGTTGCGTAACCGCTCGCGCAATCCGCTGGTCCTGTTCCAGACGATCAAGAAGAACTGGGAGGCGGACCACCGGCCGCTGGAGTGGGAAGACAACACGTATCGCCCGGACGACCTGTACCGGAAGCGGCACCTGAAGGAGCTGATCGACAAGGCGGTATCGCAGCTCCCGGAGCATCACCGGGTGGTCTTCGTGCTGCGCGAGATGGAGGGGAAGACGTACGAGGAGATCTCGGAGATCACCGGCGTGAACCTGGGCACGGTGAAGAGCCGGCTGAACCGTGCCCGCAATAACTTTGCGCAGTTGATCGCGCCGTTGCTGGATTAGGCGCGCGATTTCTCTGGCGGGCCATCGAGCGAGCCCCCGCGTCTCTGGGACGCGGGGGCTCTTCGTTTGCGGGTTCGTGGGAGCGCCGCCCTGCGTTGCCACACCGGTCTGCGTGGGCGTGCCGTTGCGCGATCGCGCGTTCGGGTCGATCATGGAGGGATCGGTTGTGAGGTGCGGATTCGAGAACGGCATATTGACGCCGCCGGTGTGCTGGAACATCGTTTACACTCGTCCAGTACACTATCGGCGATGACGTCGAGCCGGCGTCCGTGCGCTCGAGCCTCCAGCCAGGCTCGGGGAGTGCATCGGCCGGATCGACGGGGGTCGTGCCGGACCGGCGCGGGAGGTGGAAGCACCGACCCGCGCCACGCGACCAGAGACGGACAAGCCGTGGGGGACGGAGTGCCCATGACCTGCCAGGAATTTCTCGCGCGCCATTCGGATTTCATCGACGGGGAACTGGACGCGCGCGAGTACGCTCGTGTGGAAGCGCACCGAGCGTCCTGCCCGAAGTGCGCGCGCTACGACCGTGTGGTACGCAGCGGCGTCCGCATGCTGCGCGGCCTGCCTGAGGTCGAGCCGTCCTCGGATTTCTTCCCGCGCCTTCAGCACCGCATCTACAACCTCGACGAGAGGTTGAGGTCGGGGCACCGTGGGACGAGCGCGGGTGCGGTCGCATCGCTCGCGGTCGCGGCCTCGCTCGCGCTCCTGGCGTGGAGTCCGCTCCTTCGTTCCGGACTCGAGGTCCGCGACGTCGACGCGGTGGAGCAAGCGGCGTCGGCGTCGCCGGGCACGCCGTCGATCGCGGATCCGGGCCCATCGCGGGCGGCGCCGTTCCCCGGGGCGGCCGCCCGTCCGACGTCGGGCGTGACCGTGCAGCTCGCGGCCGAAGCGCCCAACGTGCCGAGCATCGATCCGCGCCCGGTGCAGTGGTCCGGCGCGTTCTTCTTCGACGAGTCCGATGCCATGGCGCAGGCGTGGTGGTGGGTCGGGGCGACGGCGCCCATGGCTGCGCCATCGCTTCGCCGTTCGACTCGCCTGGTGGACTTGAGGACGCCCGGCCCCTATTCTCCACTCATCGTCGAGGCGCCGACGTTCCGGCGCACATCGATCCCCTCGCGGGCCGGGAGCGTGCAGTTCGGCCGCGACTGATCGGATTCCATGCCCTTACTGAGTCCAGAACGCCTGTTGCGCGCGATCGCCGGCGGCGAGCGCGGCGGCGTCTTCTTCCTCTTCGGGGACGAGGAGTTCCACAAGGAGGAAGTCGCGTCGCGCATTATCGAGGCGCACCTGGACCCCGCCACACGGGACTTCAACCTCGATCAGCTCCGGGGAGACGAGCTGGACGTCGAAGCGCTGGCCTCGATGATCCAGACGCCGCCGATGATGGCGGAGTGGCGCGTCGTCGTCGTGCGCGACGCGCAGGGGCTCGCCTCGTCGCCTCGCGCCCGCGCCGTCGTCGAAGACGTGCTCGAGCGGCCCGTGCCGGGACTCGTGCTCCTCCTCGTCGCCCGGCTTCCGGAGCGGAGTCGGGCCAAGTTCTACGAGGCGCTCAAGAAGAAGGCGCGGGCGGTCGAGTTCGCGCCCCTCTCCCCGGGCGATGTGCCGGGGTGGCTCATGGAGCGCGCCCGGGCCGAGTCGGTCGAGCTGGAGCCCGAGGCCGCGCGCGCGCTCGCGGCCGCCGTCGGCCCCGAGATGGGGGTCCTGACCCGCGAGCTGAGCAAGCTCCGCGACTTCGTGGGCGAGCGCGGCCGTATCACCACGGCCGACGTCGAGGCGGCGGTCGGCAGCGTGCCGCGTCAGAACCGCTGGGAATGGTTCGACCTGGTCGGCGAGGCGAAGTTCGACAGGGCGCGGGCCGCGCTCCCCGTCCTCCTCGACTCGGGCGAGTCCGGCGTCGGCCTCGTCATCGGCCTGGCCACGCAGTTCCTTCGTCTTGGCATCGCCGCTGCCGGCGGACAGAAGGCGCTCGAGGCAGAGCTGCCCAACCACCAGCGTTGGCTCGCCGGCCGGCTCGCGGCACAGGCCCGCCGCTGGACGCCCGAGGCGCTGGATGCCGCGCTCGAGGACCTGCTGCGCGCGGATCGTCTCCTCAAGTCCGCCTCGCTCGGCGACGAGCGGGTCATCGAAGAGCTGCTGCTGCGGCTCCAGTCCCGTCAGGAGGGGGCGTGGGCCGCCTGACGGCCGCAATCCTCGCGGCCCTCGTGCTCACGGTCGCGCCGGCCGTCGCACAGCAGGCGGAGCTCGACCGGGTCGAGGCGCTGATCACCGCCGGCGAATACGCGGCCGCACGATCGGCCATCCAGGAGTGGTGGGCAGCCGTGGAAGGCGGGCGGAACGTACCCGCCGAGGTGCGTGCGCGCGCCCACCTGCTCCGCGCGCGCCTCGCGCCCGACCCGCGTTCCGCAGAACGCGACTACCTCGCCGTCGCGCTCGGGCACCCGACCACGCCCTACGCGCCTCCCGCGCTGCTCGCCCTCGGCCAGGGCCTGCTCGCATCCGGCGACATCTCGCGTGCCGTCTCCTACCTCAAGCGGCTCGTCGATGATTACCCCGCCAGCTCGCTCCGGCCCGTCGGGCTGCTCTGGCTCGCCCGCGCGCGGCACCTGGATGGCGACGTCGCGGGCGCCTGCACCGCCGCCCGCAGCGCGCTGGCCACCGCCGATGCCAACCTGGTCGGCCTGCTTCGCCGTGAAGAACAGGCCGCATGCCCATTGGCCGACGCGCGCGCCCAGGCCGAGCCTCGCGCACAACCCGCGGACTCCACGGCCCGCGCCGCAGACCGCGACCTTCCCGCGGAGGACCCGCAGGGTCGATTCGCCGTCCAGTCCGGTGCGTTCCGCCAGCGCGAAGGCGCCGATGCCCTGGCGGGTCGACTCCGTTCCGCCGGCTACGAGCCGCGACTCGTCTTCGTCCCCGGCAGCCAGCTGCTTCGCGTCCGCATCGGCCGTTTCGCTTCCTTCGCCGATGCCGAAGCCGTCGCCGCGCGCCTGCGCTCGGCCGGCTTTGCCGCCGTCGTCGTCAACGACGCCCGCCAGGAGCGCCAATCCCGGTCCCCGTAAGGGGTTATGGCGGCATTGATTTTGCGTCCGGGTGCGGCCACGTCGATATACACGTGTGTCTCTCCCCGGGAGCGTGTCATGGCGACGCCGCTGAGGATCCTCATTGCCGAGGATGAAGCGTTGAATGCGTTGGCCCTGCGATCCCAATTGGAGGCGTTGGGGCACCGTGTCGTAGGGCCGGCGCGCAACGGCCGCGAGGCGGTGGAGATTGCGGCGCGGGAAGCGGTCGACCTGGCCATCCTCGACATCCGCATGCCCGAGCTCGACGGGCTGGAGGCCGCGGAACGCATCGTCGAAGGGCGGCCGATTCCGATCATCCTCCTCACCGGCTTCGGCGAGCCGGAGTTCGCCGCGCTCGCGGCGAGTGCGCCGATCTTCCATTACCTGGTCAAGCCCGTTTCGCTGGAGGATCTTGCGCCGGCGATCGGCGTCGCCTGCTCGCGATTCAAGGAGTGGCAGGAGTTTCGGGCGGATGCGGAACGGCTGCGCCGCAAGCTCGAGGACCGGGAGCTCCTGGAACAGGCGAAGGCCGTGCTGATGGAGGCGCAGGGTCTCACCGAGCACGGCGCCTATCGACTCCTCCAGCAGGAGAGCCAGCGGCGGAGCGTGCCGATGGTGGAGATCGCCCGCACGATCCTCATGGCGGATTCGGTGTTCCGGGACGCGGCGGCGCTGTAGCGGCGGCACTCGATTTGCCCCCGGCCCGGCCGAAGAAGGAACTCCAGATGCCGGAGACGACCATTCGACGGCCGCCGCTCCCGCATCCTCTCGCCCGGATCGACCTCGTGCCGATCGGGCCGGTGGAGGACGCGCTCCTCGATCACCTCGCCGCCGACCTCTCCACGCGTTTCGGCGTTCCGGTCGCGCGCGGCCGGACGATGCCCCTGCGCGATGCGTGGTGGGAGCCGGACCGGCAACAGTATCGGGCCGACGACATGCTCGACGAGCTCACCCTGCGGTGCGACGCCGAGACGTGGCAACTCGGCGTCGTCGATGCCGACATCCGAGACCGGGAGCGCGACTTCATCTTCGGGCAGGCGACGGTCGGCGGCTGCTGCGCCGTCATCGGCCTTGCCCGCCTCAGGGAGGAGTTCTACGGCCGGCCCGGCGACCGCGACCGCTTCCTGCGCCGCGCCGTGATCGAGGCCGTCCATGAACTCGGACACGTCGCCGGGCTCGGCCACTGCAGTAATCCGTCCTGCGTCATGTACTCCTCCGTGTCGATCGAGGACACGGACTTCAAGGGCCCGGAGTTCTGCGGAAGCTGCGGCGCTTGACTCCCGCAGGATTCCGATCTTGTCTATCCCGACGCCCTCGCGTACTCTTCCACCGCATGGCCGACCCGCATTCTTCCCCTCGCCAGCTCTACCTCGACTGGGTCGAAGACCAGATCGAGGAGCACAAGGCCGGCCTTCACCGTGACGAGCTCCTGGAGCTCGCGGAGGAGGCGGTCCAGGAGCTGTTCGCTTCACGAGACGGCCAGTACCCCCTCACGGAGATCCTCCTGCGCGACGCCGTCGACTCGCTGATTTTCCGGCGTCTCAAGCTTCCGAGCTATCGGCAGTGGCTCCGCATGTGTCGTTCTGACACACCCGATCGACCTTCCGAGAGTACACCCGGCGAGGCGCCCGAGTCGCGGGGTGATCGATAAATTGCGTTGTGGCAACATGATGCGCCGTTCGTTCCCGGCGGTACGCCGCGTGCCTGAAGGATGGGCCGAGGTTGCAGCAGGTCCCGAAGGAGGTGGACAATGGGAACGAACCGCAAGGTGGAGATGCCGAGCGAGGACGTTCAGGACAAAGTGGCCGGAATCCTGGTCCGGGACCGGATCGAGCCGGCCCGGCCTCCGGTGATCTCGGCGTTCATCTGGGGCGGCAGGGTGCGGCCGGTGCCGACGCTGCCGTTCGGTCGCTGGAAGTCGAACGCCGCGTAGACGGCGAGGTGTTGAAGTAACCGGCCCGCGAGTTTCGGCTCGCGGGCCGTTCTTTTTTTGCCGGGGGCCGGGCGTGGAAACTGCGTTCCCGAGCACGCCGTTCGGCGGGTCGTGCAACGCGGGGGACGGATGAACGTTCGGTGGCGAGTGTCCTGGTCGTTGTTGGTGGCGGGGTGTGGCGGACCCTGGGTCCGGGACTACGTGGCGGTTCCGGTGTTGGAGGAACAGGACTGGGGGGACCGGCTCCATGCGGAGCGGAGTGGGGTGAGGGTGATCGCCGGGCCGGTCGCGGTCTTCCCTTACGACCGGGTTCTGGCGGATGGTGCCCGGGAGCGGGGCCAGTACCAGCTCTTCACGCGGGTGGCGGTCCACAACGGTGGAGGGGAGGAGGTGGAGGTCGTGTGGTCGGCCGCGGCGCTCGAAGTGCCGGGCGGCGGGCGGATCCGGCTGGTCGGCACGGGCGGGGTGGGGGAGGGGAAAGGGGGACGGGCCGAGGGGGGGGCGGCGCAGCCGAGGTCGGGGGCGGCGCAGCCGGAGTCGGGAGCGGCGCAGTCTGCGGAGCTTGTGGAGCGGCTTGGGCCGGGCCATCGTACGGCGCGGTCGCTGATCCCTGCGACGGTGGAAGAAATCGACGTCGGCCAGCCGATGGTGCCGTTGTGTGACGGGTGTGAGTACCGGCTGGTGGTCGTGGTCAGGGTCGCGGGCCGTGAGGAGCGTATGGTGCTGCCGTTCCGGATGAGCGTCTCGCAGCCCAGGTGGACTACGGCGGGCGCGTTCCGGCGCGGGTGGGAGGACTGAGCGGCTTGTATCAGGATGTCGGCGTGGTCGGGAGCGGCCCGGCCGGGCTGGCCGCGGCGTGGGCGCTGGCGGGCGCGGGGGTGCGTGTCACGGTCTACGACCGTCGTACGGAGCCGGGCGGCCGGCTCCGTACGGACGAGCTCGAGGGGGCGCGCGCGGATGTGGCGGTCCAGCTCCTGGGCGGATACTACCGGGAGACGATCGAGCTGGCGCGCTCGGCCGGTGCCGGCGACCTGCTGGTGCGCGCGCCCGGGCGGGACGCGCTCTGGCGGCGCGGGCGCGCACACACGCTGACCTACGGCTCGGTGGCGAGCATGGCTGCGTCGAGCGCGCTGCCGACCGGGCTCAAGCTCCGGCTCGCCACGCGCTACGTCCCCTTCCTCCAGCGCCACGGTGCGCTCCTCGACGTCAACGCGCCGGCAGCGGCGGCCGAACTGGACGAGGAATCGATCGCGTCCTGGGGTCGCCGGGAGCTGGGCGACGACTTCGTGGAGCTCCTCGTCTATCCGCAACTCGCGGCGTACTACGCAGCCACTCCGGAAGAGACCACGGCGCCCTACTACCACGCGCTCGCCCGCGTCGGGATGGATGTGTCGTTGTACGCGGTCCGGGGCGGCATGGCCACGCTCGCGCAAGCGCTCGTGCAAGCGTTGGAAGTGCGAGGTGCGACGTTCGTCGGTGGGGTGGACGTGCGGGAGGTCCGGGCGGGTCCCGCCGGCGTAGAGGTGACGTGGGACGGCGGCGGCGCGTTCCACGAGGCGGTGGTGGTGGCGGTCCCGCCCCGAGCGGCGGCCGCCATCACTCGCCTGGACGGGCCGCTCCTCACCTGGTTCGACGGGGTCCGCACCCTCCCCGCCGCTTCGATCGCCCTCGTGGTCGACGGGCAGGTCACGGCCGACTACTTCGGGCTCTCGGTCCCGCGCATCGAGCCGCCCGGCGACGTGCTGGCGGCGCTGTGCATCCAGGGGCGCAAGGCGGTGGGGCTGGATGGATCGGCGAGTGGGATCATCGTCGCCTATCCGTCGCCGGCGGCGATGCCCCGGATCCTCGAGGCCGCGCCCGAGGATGCCCTGGCCGCGGTGCTCCCGTCGATCGAACGGGTGCTCCCCGAGGTCCGCGGACGGATCGTCCGTGCCAGGGTCTATCGGTTTCCGGATGCGGGCGTTGCGTTCTACCCCGGCTACCTACGGCATCTCGCCGCCTTCGACGCCGACTGGCTCCCCTCCCGGGTCGCCCTTGCCGGCGACTACCTCGTCGCGCCGACGGTCGAGGGCGCCGTCCGGAGCGGACTCGGCGCCGCGCGTCGGCTTCTCGGACGCTGAGCGCCGCACGGCGCGCGCGTCGATGACGACCGTCGAGACGATCTTGTCGTGGATCGCCTGGCGGTTCTTGTCCCAGAGGATCTGCGCGAAGCCGAGGAGCCCGGTGGCCAGCGAGGCCGAGTAGCCGCCGAAGCGCTCGAAGCACTGCCAGGTGGTGAGCGGCTCGCCATCGAGGCGGATCACGCGGATCCCGAACAGCCGCTTGCCCGGCGTGTACCCGCGCCAGCCCACGGTGAACGCGGTGAAGTAGAGCGCGAGCCAGCCGAATCCGAGCCCCAGGTCCTCGGTGATCGCAGCGTGGAGTACGCCGGTGAGGCCCCGCGCCCGCCCCGCCTTCTCGAGCTCCTTCTGCGTCTCCTCGAGCTGCCGGACCCGGCGGTCGAGCCGTCGGTTGCGCCTCTCGAGCTCCTCGATGCGGTCTGCGGCGAGCACCTCGGCCAGCGCCGGCCGGATCGTGTCGGCGGCTACGCTGTCTCCGGCGGTGAGCGCGGCGCTGTAGGCGAGCGCGAGCGAATCGGCGTCGAGCGCCGCCTCCGCCGGCTCCGGCAGCGTGTCGAAGGCCGCGAACGCCCGGCTCAAGGCGTCGATCGCGATCGGATTCAGCGGGGTCCCCTCGACCCGGGCCTCGGCGAGGCCATCGCGGATGGCCCGGGCATCCTCGGCCGAGAGCCCGGCGGCCAGCAGGCGGTCCCGGATCCGTGCGGCGACCACGTCCGCCTGCTCGGGCGTGCTCGCCCGGAACAGCGCCATACCCTCGGCCAGCGTGAGTCCGGCCGGGCCGAGCGACATCTCGACCATGCCTCGTCCGGCCGTCTTGTCCTCGAGCGCACCTTCGCCCGGGCCTTTCGGCCCGAACATGTTCGTGAAAGCCAGGGCGATCGCGAAGGTGATGAAGGCGAGCGTGCTCCGCAGCGAGACGCCGACCGCGCGCATGAACCGCCCCGCCTGTTGTTTCTGTCGCCGTGTGACGTTGAAGACGATGAAGGCGGCGAGCGCGGCGAAGAAGACGGTTCGCGCCTGCCAGATCGCGACGATGAGGCCGCAGAAGGCGAGGTCGAGGAGGATCGCCGCCGCACGCCGCCAGGGCCGGGCGAGGGCGAGCCCGAGGAGGTGCGGGGCTACGGTGAAGGCGTCCGGTGTGACGATTTCGCGGTGCGAGCGTTCGGTTTGCATCTCCGCCAGGGCACGGGACCGATCGAACGATACCTTTCCGGGCCTGGAAAGTAGCGGCCGCGGCGGGCGTGGGGAAGGTTTTCGTCCGCCGCGGCCGTTCGATCAGTCGTCGTAGCGGTAGACCAGACGCTGCTCCTTCCCGCGTCGTACGATCGAGAGCGTGACCGGCTCCCGGCCGGCGTGCGCGATGACCGTACGCAGGTCGACGATCCCGTGGATAGGCTCATCGTTGGCCGCCATGACCACGTCGCCTGGCTGGAGGCCGGCGCGAGCGCCGGGCGTGTTCGGTGCGACACGGAGCACGAGCAGCCCCTGGGTGGCGCCCTTGAAGTATTCGGCGAGCTGGGGTTCCAGCTCGGTGAACTCGACGCCGGCGATGGCGTGCTGGCCGATGCGGACTACGACGGGCATCCCCGCCTCGGAGAAGAACGGCGCGGCGATGGCGACCCGGCCGCCCGCCTCGCCGCGCGACACCTGCACGCTCCGCATGTCACGCGCGAGCCGCTGCTGCTCTGTGACCCACTCCCGCTGCACGCGCAGCATGTTTTGCCGCAGGCTGTCGAGGCGACGCATCTCGCTCTCGCGCATGCTCCGGAACAGGCTGTCGACCGCTGCGTGGCGAGTCCGCAGCTCCACGATGAGCTCCCGGAACGCGGAGTCCGCGCCGAGCGTCCAGACGTGCAGCGAATCATCGCCGCGCCGGTAGATGTACACGCCGGCCGGCGCCAGGCCCTGCTGGCCGGAAAAAGCGCGCGCCTGCTGCGGACCCCGCACCGACTCGACGCAGACGTCGGGCGCCGGTGCGACGTCGACTTCGCGGACCGCGCCCTGGCGTTCGACCCGCAGGCGAACCGGCACGCCGGGGCGCCACTTCTCCATGAGCGAGGGCAGCGCGTCCTCGGTCGCCTTCGTGCCGTCGATGGTGACCAGCCGGTCGGCGGGCCGGATCCCGGCACGGGCCGCCGGCGAGCCCGGGCGCACGCGTTCGACGACCAGCGTGTCGCCAGGCGCGAACGCGATGCCCAGTCGTGCGCAGTGCCGGAATTGATAGACCGCCATGGGCTCCTGCGCCGCCACGTCACGCGGCAGCATCACCGCGAGCGGCGCAAGGAGCAAAACGAGCACGGGCATTGGCTTCTTCATGATTCGCCCACTTCCATCTCGATCAGTACCAGGTCCCGTCGGAGGTCAGCACGAGCTGCTTCATCGTGGCCTCCCGTTGCGCCAGCGCCGTCAGGTGATAGCCGTTGATCACCGGATCGGCGGGCGCCTCCTGCAACGCCCGGCTCGTCGTGAGGACGATGTTGTCGAGCGTCGCGAGTCGGGCGATCGGGTCGGCGCCCGCCCCCGTGCCGGCCAGCTCGGCGTACCGGGCGAGCGCAGCACGGTAGTTCTGCTCCGCGTCCGCCAGCGCGCGCGCCGCTTCCTCGACCCCGTCCACCGGTTGAATGCTCGGCAGCCGAGCCTCGTCCTCCGCGTGGGCGATGGAGCCGGCCGCATCCGTGCCGCCCCGCACGGTGAAGCCGGCCGCCCCGCCGGCGGCAAAGATCAGGATCGCCGCAGCAGCTCGCGTGATCGGGACGGCGAACCGCCGCACCCATGGGGTGCGCCTCACCAGCCCTTCCCGGCGTAGCCGCTCCGCGAGGGCCGGCCACGCATCGGCGGGGGGCGGGACCAGCTCCGGAAGAGCGCCGAGCGCCGCCGTCTGGGCGATCAGCTCGTCGAGCTCCCGCCGGCACTCGGCGCAGTGCTCGAGGTGCTCCGCCTCCGCCGCGGTCGGCGGCTCGTCGACCAGTCTCGCCAGCGATTCCAGTGTCAGATGCGACATACTTCCTCTCCATAGACCACGCCCGCGGGGGCCTCCGTGAGCAGCTCCCGCATCCGTGCCCTTGCCTTGAACAACTGACTCTTCGACGTGCCCACGTTCACGCCCAGCGATCGGGCGATCTCTTCGTGCGTGTAGCCCTCCACGTCGTGCAGGAGCAGCACGCGCCGCATCCCCTCGGGGAGTCGTCGGAGCGCGCGCTCGAGCCGGAGCCTGAGCACCGTCCGCCCGGCATTGTCCCGGACCGGGATCTCTTGCGGCAGCGGCTCCTCGTGCCGCGTGCGCCGTTCCCGCGAGCGCTTCCCCTGCAACGCGGCGTTCACGGCGATGCGGTGCAGCCAGGTCGAGAACTTCGCGTCGCCGCGAAAGGTCGACAGCGCTCGGATGGCCTGGACCCACGCCTCCTGCGCCCAGTCCTCGGCGAGCGCGTCGTCGCCGGCAAGGCGGCGCACGACGGCGAAGACACGCGGCGCGTGTCGGTCGTATAGGGCGCGGATCGCGGCTTCGTCGCCGAGGCGCGCACGCTGGATCAACTCGGTTTCCGTCATGATTCTCCCGCGGTGCACACCCTAGGATGCCGTGGCCGAGCCGAAGGGTTGCCCGCGTGTCCCGGCCGCGCCCGGCTTGCTTCTTGCGCCCCGCGACCGACCCCGAGAGCGGTGTCGACCCATGAGCACGAGAGGGGACGGATGGCCCGTCGGTTACCGGTGCTGTTGTCGCTGACCGCCGTCCTGCTCGGGCCCCGGTGGGCCATGGGGCAGGAGGGGCGTTGGGCCATGCTGCGCGAGGACGGCAAGAACCTGTTCGCCGACACCTGGCACATATGGAAGGCGCCGATCCGCGCGGACGCGGGCGACGTCGCCGGTTTCGCAGGCGTGGTCGGGTCGCTGGTCCTGATCGGACTCTTCGACGACGAGATCCAGGATTGGTTTCGCGACAACCCCGAATCGCTGCCAGTCCGTGCCCTGGGGCCGATGCGCGACCCGCGCCCGGCGAGCAGCATGGGGTACACGAAGACGCTGGTGGCGATATCGGGCGGGGTGTACCTGTTCGGGCTCGCCACTCGCAGCGACGGGCTGCGGGCGGCGGGGATGGGGTGCATGACGGCGGACCTGTCGAACACCTTCGCGCGACATCTCCTCGCGCGGCTCCTGGGGCGCAAGCGCCCGCAGTTCACGCGCGACCCGTACGTCTTCCGGCCGTTCGCCTGGGGCGACTGGACGATGCGCTCGTTCCCCGGCGGTCACGTGGCGAACATGATGGCGTGTAGCGCCTTTCTCAGCAACCACTTCGACCTCGGCGTGCTGGGGATCCTGATGTACGCGGTGTCGACCGCGGTCGGCCTCGGCCGCGTCGCCGACGAGGCCCATTGGACGACGGACACGGCGTTCGGGATGGTCTTCGGCTGGGCGGTGGGAAGGGCGGTGGCCGGGCGGTTCGCCGGTCGCGATGGCTCCGGGCCCGACCCCGCGCTCGACCTCGTGCCCGCCGCATCGGCGCCCGCGATCACCCTCACCTGGCGGATCCCCTTCTGATCCTGGCACTGCGCTTGCGCCCGGGCGTACGGTGCGATCCACAGGGAGGCGGGCATGGAAGAGCGGAATCTGGACTTCGGAATCGAGCTGACGTCCGACCAGTGGGCGGAGCTGGGCCGCGCGGCGGATGCGCTCGGCGCGGAGGAGGCGGGGTTTGCCTGGGACGAGGCGCGCTTCGATGAGATCCGGGTGCTGCTGCGGGACGTGGATGCGCCGAACCTCTGGCGTGACTGGGTCAGCTCTGAACAGACCTACGGCGGCGCGGAGCTCGAGGTCGCACAGTTTCGTTTCAACGGCGGCCGCCCCTTCGCCGAGCTCGAAATGCCGAACTTCGCCGAGCAGCCCGTGGTGTCCGATGACGAGGAGCGCGCCATGCAGCAGGAGCTGGAAACCTGGATCCGCGGCAAATGGCGCGAGCTCCTGCGCAGCTCCGGGCTGCACTTCGACCGGGGCCACCTGCCACAGGGGTGAGCCATGGGTCACGCGATCTGGCGGCACATCCGGGCGGACGGCTGCGAGTGGGAGGTGCGCGCGTCGGTCCGTGAGGACCTGCGCGCCGACACCGCCGGCGAGGGGGAGGACGTGCTGGAGTTCCGGTGCCTGGATGCACTCCGTCCGGCGCGCCGCGTCGCCGTCCCGTCCGGCGCGCTCTCGCGCATGGGCGACGCCGAACTCCTCGCCGTCTACCGCAAGGCGCTCCCGATCGGCGGCGACCACTACGGCAGGCCCGGCAAGACGATGGGGGACGTCGGCATGTAGACACCGGGGCCGGACCGCATAGATTCCCACCGTCACAGGATATCCCGAACCCACGAATGCCGATGGCAACGATCGCCACCACGGCCGGCGCCGCGCACCTCGAGTGCACGGCCTGCGGCCAGACGTACGAAAGCGAGCGGCTGTGGCGCCTTTCGCCCTGCTGCGAGAAGCCCCTCTACGCCCGCTACGACCTCGACCGGCTGCGCGGCGTCTTCCGCCCCTCGGACCTCGCCGGACGGCCGGCGACGTTGTGGCGCTACGCTGAGGTGCTCCCCGTCCGCGACCCCGCGCGCCGCGTTTCGCTGGGCGAGGGCTTCACGCCGCTGCTCGATGCGCCGAGACTCGCCGACGCCCTCGGCATGCGTCGCCTCTGGATCAAGGACGAGGGGCAGAACCCCACCGCGAGCTTCAAGGCCCGCGGCCTCGCCCTCGCGGTCGCGCGGGCGTGGGAGCTCGGCGTGGATGCGGTCGCCATCCCCACGGCCGGAAACGCCGGCGGCGCGACGGCCGCATACGCTGCGGCTGCCGGGCTCGTCGCACACGTCTTCGCGCCGGCCGACACGCCGCGGCCGATCCTCCAGGAGATCGAGGCGCTCGGCGCCCGCCTCGAACTGGTCGATGGCCTGATCACCGACGCCGCCCGCCGCGTCGCCGAAGGCGCGAATGCGCACGGATGGTTCGACCTCTCGACGCTCAAGGAGCCCTACCGCGTCGAGGGGAAGAAGACGATGGGGTACGAGCTCTTCGAGCAGCTCGGCGGGCGGCTGCCCGACGTCATCATCTACCCGACCGGCGGCGGCACCGGCCTCGTCGGCATGTGGAAGGCGTTCGACGAGATGGAGCGCCTCGGCTGGATCGGGCCCGAGCGCCCCAGGATGATCTCCGTCCAGGCGGCCGGATGCGCGCCGATCGTCCGGGCGTGGGAGGCCGGCCAGGACTCTGCGGAGCCGTGGGCCGACGCGCACACTTACGCCTCCGGACTCCGCGTCCCGCGCGCCGTAGGCGACTTCCTCATCCTCCGCGCGATCCGAGAGTCCGGCGGCGCCGCCGTCGCCGTCTCCGACGACGCCATGAGGGACGCCGTCCGCCTCGTCGGCCGGACCACCGGCGTCTTCGCCGCTCCCGAGGGCGCGGCCACCGCCGCCGCCGTGCCGATCCTCCTCGAGCGTGGCCTCCTGCGCCCCGACGAGGAGGTCGTCCTCTTCAACACCGGCAGCGGGCTCAAGTACGAGAGCGCCGGCTGAGCCCGGGCCCGTTCACGCCCCCCCCAATTCTGGTCGCGCCCCGCGATTTCGGTTTCGGGCACGCCCCGTGCGTGACCACGCCCGTCATGAAACATGTGTTTGGTCGGGCGCGTGCGCGGGTCAGGAAACGATGGGCCCACGTCGGCGCCGCGGGCGTAGCGGCGGCCGTGCTCTACTGGCTGCTGCCGCTGGGTGACGACGGCGCGATGCTGCGCCTGGTGCTGGCGGGGCCGGACGGGGAGTACGCCGAAGAGCTGCGGGTGCCGGAGGGCGGGGCGGACACGACCGCCCTGGCGGCGGGCGCGGTGGTGCGGGTCCCGCTGCTCTTTGCGGTGGTGAACCTGGGCGGGGAGGCGGTGGCGCCGGGTCGGCTGGAGCTCAGCGTCCCGACGCGCTTCAACCTGGTGCGCAACGACGGCCAGCCGCTGCACGGGCGGATCGCGGCGGGGTCGCCGCTGGTGCGGTACGAGATTCCGGTGGCGCTGCCGCGTGTGGAAGCGGACGGGGAAGCCACGCCGATCGCGGCGCTGGACACGCTCTGGCTGGAGCCGGTGATTCCGTCGTTCTACTGCGTGACGATGGCGGACTCGGTGCCGGACTTCGTGCCGGCGCCGCCCGCGCCCGTCGAGGCGATCGCGCGCGTCCAGATCTTCTATTCGTTCGAGGGCGGCGACCTCGAGGACCGGCAGACCGGGCTGATCACGGTCCAGCTCGACCCGAAGCAACTGGAGCGTGAGTCGCCGGACCCGCCCCCGGTCTTCCCTGCGTCGTACCGCGAGCCGTCGGTGCCGCGGCCGGCGCTCGGGCCGCTGAGCTACGGCGGGAGCCGACGCGCGTTCTGCGGCGAGCCCGAGTTCCCGATCGAGCTGCTGAGCACCCTCTGGCTCACGCCGAACGGCGGGCGCTTCATCGTCCTCGACCACGGCGGCGTCCCACGCAAGTATCTGTTCGACCTGAATCGGGACAGCATCATCGAGCTCGAGATGTGGGACCCCGACGGCGATGGCGATTTCGAGGCGTGGCGCCAGTCGCGTCTGCCGATCCCGGCCTTCCTGCTCCCGCCGCCCATCCCGCCGCAGCCGGACTACAGCCAGCTCCTGGCCGGGATCTCCGGCGAGGATCTCCTGGCCTACGACCGGTACGGCGAGTCGATCGGCCGGCCGTACGAGCCGCGCACCGTGCGGCGCGACACCACGCCCCGGACCGATCGGTTCCGGCCCACCATCCTGGCCGGCGTCGACGACTCGAAGCGCGAGAGGACCATCGGGCGCACGCAGGCCGGACCCGCCAGGCCGCGGCTCCTCGGCGATCCGGTGGGCGCGCCCGCCCGTGGCCGACGGCCGCCGGCGACCCCGCCACCCGGCCGCCCGCCGGCGCCCCGCCCTGGCGACGACGCGCCGGCGCGGCCACCCGCGCGGCCGGAGCCCGCAGCCGCCGATTCTGCCGGGCAGGCGCGCCCCGAGCCCGCCGGCCGGGAGCCGGCAGCGGCGCCGGCCCGCCGGGAGCCGAAGCTGCTCGGCCGCCCGGTCGATTCGCCGCCGCCCTCGCGGCCGGACACGACGGGTACCCGCGACTGAGGCCTGCCTCGGAACATTTGTTGCGCTTTTTCGTCCGGGCCGGGGGCCGCGACGGCCCGGACGCTCATCACCACCGTAGACGCAGATGAACCAGAAGCAGCGCGCCCATCTGGAAAAGAGACTCCTGCGCGAGCGGGAGCGTGCGCTCCGGGCGCTGGCGCAGTTCGACGAGCGCGCCAGGGTGTCGCCGCAGGAGAATGACGGGGACCTGACCACCTATCCGTTCCACTTCGCGGACGAGGGGACGGACACGATGGAGCAGGAGAAGGAGTTTTTGCTCGCGAGCAAGGAAGGTCGTCTCGTCTACTGGATCGACGATGCGTTGCGCACGCTCTACAAGGAGCCCGAGCGCTTCGGCGTGTGCGCGGAGTGCGGGTCGCCGATCGGCTTCGACCGGCTCGACATCGTGCCGTGGGCTCGTCTGTGTGTGAACTGTCAGCGTGCGGAGGAGGACCGGTTCGGGGCGGCGGCGTGATGCGCCTGCCACGGCCAGCGGCCCTGCAGCTCGACCTCGAGGGAAAAGCTCAGGAAGGTCCGGATCAGGACGATCAGCCCCAGGAAAGCCACGCTCTGGAGGGTGAGGGCGACCGCGACGGTGCCCACCGCGATGACGGCGAGTCCGACGATCTCGAGGAGTTCTGTGGTCGCCCGGGCGATCGCGCCGGTATCCATCGGCCGTACATGTGGGAGTGGCGGCGCAGTGGAAGGCGGGTGGGATGCAAGACGCCGGCCGGGATGCCGGGGCATCCCGAGCCGGCGTGAGGCGACAGGGTACGGGCGCTTCGGCCGGCCCGGATCTCAGACGCCGGCGAAGTCGGTCTCGATCACGCGGTACCCCCCCGGCTGTTCGACGACGCGGTAGTCGCCGAAGAGGTGGGGCGCCTCGCCCTGGAGCACCTCGAGCACCTTGAGGGCGAGCTCGCGGATCTCCGCCTCGGCGGACGCGGAGCCGCGCATCTCCAGGAAGTGCCGCCACGCCCGGGCGTTGCCGGTGACCACGATCTTCGTCTCGGCCGCGTTGGGGAGCACGCTGCGCGCGGTCTGACGCGCGCGCTTGCGCCGCATCGTCGCCTTGGGCTCGTCCTGGACCTGCTCCTCGATCTCGGCCAGGAGCGCGCGGTAGTCCTCGAGGGCGCGCTCGCAGCTCTTCTTCCAGATCTCGAAGGCGGGCGTGCCCTCCTGGATCTCGGGCGGGAGGACGAAGCCGACTTCGGACTCGTCGACGTAGCGCTGGCTGAGCTGGGAGTAGGAGAAATGCCGGTGTCGGACCAGCTCGTGGGTCAGCGCGCGGCTCACGCCCTCGATCAGGAGGCTCCAGACGGCGTGCTCGAGCACGCTGCCGTGGCGGACGGCGATGATGTTGTCCAGGTACTCGCGGTTGGAGGTCCGTCCGGAGATCAGGCGGTGGCCGCCCTCGAAGCCGGCGTCCGGGCCGAAGCTGAGGTAACAGAGCCGCCCCGCGAACTCGGCCAGCTCCTGGCCGGGGACATCGGTGTCGCTTTCCCAGCGGATGTGGGGCGCGCCCACGTACTCCTGGCGGGCCAGCAGTGTGACCTTCGGTTCGCGGAAGATGTGCATATCCCGGGGCTCCAAGGGTGAAGTCAGTGGCTGCGTCGCGCGAGTCGCGCTGTCGAACGGGTGGGGCAAAGCTACGGCGCCGGCGGCCGGCTCTCAAGGGCGGGCCTCGCGCTTGCGCGCATCGTCGGGCGGGCGCAAGATACCCGCTCCCAACCCTGCACGGTCATGATCGGAGGTCCGAACCGGTGGAAGTGTCGATCAGGTTCCAGCCCACGCCGAACCCCAACGCGGGGAAGTTCGTCCTCGATCGCGAGATCGTGGCCGGCGACCGGCCGCGCAGCTACGCGAGCCGTGCCGAGGCCGCGGACGATCCGCTGGCCGCGGCGCTGCTGGATCTCGAGGGCGTGGCCAGCGTGTTCATGGTCGAGGACTTCGTGACGGTCACGAAGGAGCCTGCGGCGGACTGGGGCGAGCTGATCCCGCGGGTCGAAGAGGCGATCCGCAGCAACGTCTGAGGCGGCGCGAGGCGGCGCGACGGGGAGCCGGGAGGGCGAATGGGCCAGGCGAGCGTGCGCGCACCGATCGAGCGGCCGACGCCCGAGGCGCTTGGGCGCTACGCCGAGCGCCGGGCAAGGGTCCTGGAGCTCGTGGGGCCGGAGGGCGTGCTGGTCCTCCCCGCGGCGCCGGAGGTGGTGGCCGGCCGGGACCTCGAGCTGCGCTACCGCCCGGACCCGGACTTCTACTACCTGACCGGCTACACCGAGCCCGAGGCCGTGCTGGTGCTGGCGCCGGGGCACGATGACGGCGAGTACTGGCTCTTCGTGCGCCCCCGCGATCCGGACCGCGAGCGCTGGACCGGCATGCGCGGCGGGCCCGAGGCGGCCCGGAAGGTATACGGCGCCGACGTCGCCCACCCGCTCACCGAGCTGGACGAGCGGCTGCCGGCGCTGTTGCAGGGACGCGAGACGATCCACTTCCCCCTCGGCTCCGGCGACGGCCGCGCCGACGGCCTCGTGCGACGCGTCCTCGAGCGTGCGCGTGCGACGCGGCAGCGCCGAGGGATCGGCCCGCGCCGCCTCTCCGACCCGGGCGTGATCCTGGACGAGCTCCGCCTGATCAAGGATCCGCACGAGCTCGAGCTGCTCCGCGAGGCGGCGCTCATCACCGCCGAATCATTCGTCGAAGCGGCGCCCGTCATTGCGCCCGGCGTCGGGGAGTGGGAGGTCGAGGCCGCGCTGGAGTCGGCGTTCCGCCGGCGCGGCGCCGAGGGCGTCGGCTTCGGCACCATCGTCGCCTCGGGTGCGAACGCGACGGTGCTGCACTACATCGACAACCGCCGGCGCATGGCCGCGGGCGAGCTCCTCGTCATCGACGCCGGCGCGCACTACCGCGGCTACAACGGAGACATCTCGCGCACCTTCCCCGTCTCCGGTCGCTTCTCCCCGCTCCAGCGGGACCTCTACGACGCGGTCCTCGAGGCGCACGACCGTGCGATCGCGACGGTCCGGCCAGGCGCGACCCCTGCCAATGTGCACCAGGCCGCGCTCCGCGTCCTGGTCGAGGCAATGGTGGAGTTCGGGCTGCTCGAAGGCGACGTCGACGGGCTGATCGAGTCGGGGGCCTACCGGCCGTACTACCCGCACCAGACGTCGCACTGGCTGGGGCTCGACGTGCACGACGTCGGCGACTACGCGCTCCGCGGCGAGCCGCGCCCCCTCGAGCCCGGGATGGTGCTCACCGTCGAGCCCGGGCTGTACGTGCCGCCGGACGCGGAGGACGCGCCCGCCGAGCTGCGCGCGATCGGGATCCGCATCGAGGACGACGTCGCCGTCACCGATACCGGACACGAGATCCTCACGGCGGCCCTCCCGGCGCAGGCCGATCGCATCGAAGAACTTCTTCGCAGAAACGATTGACCCACGCCGCCGCGCGACTGTTCACCCCACGTTCGGTCACTTCGCGACCATCACGCCACTGTTCGTAGTGCACGACTTCGTGTGCGAGGTCGTGCACTACGCGGAGGATGGAGTCCGGGCTCGAGATCCCGAAATCTCGCTCGAGGACGTCGGCCTTGCCGGCCCCGAGGTAGATCCGGACCACATCGCCGGGCGAGTACTCGGGCGGCGGGATCACGAAGACCGCCCACCCCGCCGGCTCCTCGTGACCCATGACCGTCGCGTGCGGGACCACGGTGACCCGGACCGGGTGCTCGAAGGGAACCCGGTCACGGATCCAGCGCGCGAATCGTTTCAACAGCGTTCGCGTGTCCTCGCGCACGCCCGGGTAGAATCGAAGCCGGAACCCTGGCGGTCCCGTCGCGATCACGCGGGGCTCCCTCCCGCGGTGCGGTGGGCCGTAACGCCGAAGGACCGGGCCAGTTACTTCATCCATCGCGCCTCCTCCGTGCTCTGGCACAAGGCGGCAATCCCCAAGCCAGGCATCACTTGCGCGATGTCGCGCACCCGTGCCGGGTGGCGGGCGCCGCGGCCGTGCTGCGCCCGTATGCGAAGTTTCGCCTTCCTCGGGCATCTATTATTTGAGATGGGCGTCGTTCGGACGCTGCCCACCCCATCGGAGGATTGTCGTGGAAATTCCGTTCGATCCACCGGTTCACCCGTTTTCGGATGTCGACGAGATCCGTCGCTGGATCGACGAATTGCGCGGACTCGCCCGGGAGTTCCGCGATGATCCGGACAACCTGACGCTGATCGAAGAGCGGATCCGGGATGCGCAGAGCTGGCTCGCGTTCCGGGGGTACGACCGCTGAAGTGTGGCCGGCGCGAGATGTTCCCCGGGCCGTGCCGGGCGTTGCGCACGGCGCTTGCATGGGATATCTTCGCGAAAATCGTCATTACCGGCGGAAGGATTTGGAGGCCGCTTGCCACCGCCGGGCAGGGATGTCCATACGGGCGTCGCCTGCCGAAACAAAGGTCTAAAGTGCCGGGCAGTCCAATTCGCATCGTCGACTACCCCCGCACCCAAAGTGGCTGCGGGGTTTTTTGTGTCTATTTGGATCCGCTGGATCGGAAGCGAAATGGCAAGCAGCGCATACCTCGACGTCCTGAAGGACCGCGTGCTCGTCTACGACGGCGCGATGGGGACGAGCATCCAGGCGCTGGGGCTTACCGCCGCGGACTTCGGCGGGCCCGAGCTGGAGGGGTGCAACGACCATCTCGTGCTGTCGCGGCCGGATGTGGTCGAGGAGATCCACGCCTCGTACCTCGAAGTGGGGTGCGACGTGGTCGAGACGAACACCTTCCGCGCGAATCAGCTCACCATGCGCGAGTACGGGCTCGAGGACCGGATCGTGGAGCTGAACCGGACCGCGGCAGCCCTCGCGCGGCGGGCCGCCGACCGGTTCTCGACGCCGGAGCGGCCCCGCTTCGTTGCCGGCAGCATCGGCCCGAGCGGGTTCCTGCCGAGCACGTCGGATCCGACGCTGGGCGCCATCACCTACGACGAGCTGGCGGAGGTCTTTCGCGAACAGGCGCGCGGACTCGTCGAGGGCGGCGTCGACGTGCTGCTCATCGAGACGAGCCAGGACCTGCTGGAGGTGAAGGCGCAGATCGCGGGGATCCGGAGGTACTTCGCCGAGTCCGGCCGGCGAGTGCCGATCCAGGCGCAGGTCACGCTGGACACGTCGGGCCGCATGCTGCTCGGCACGGACATCGCCGCCGCGGCGACGGTGCTCGAGGCGCTGCGCGTGGACGCGATCGGGCTCAACTGCTCGACCGGCCCCGAGCACATGCGCCAGGCGGTGCGCTGGCTGTGCGAGAACTCGCCGCTCCCGATCAGCGTGATCCCGAACGCCGGCATCCCGCACAACGAGGGCGGCATCGCCGTCTACCCGCTCGAGCCGGATGCGCTCGCCGAGGCGCACGAGGAGTTCGTGACCCGCTACGGCGTGAACATCGTGGGCGGCTGCTGCGGTACGACGCCCGAGCACATGCGGGCGGTGGTGGAGCGGGTGTGGGGTCGCGAGCCGGCTCGGCGGATGGAGTGGGTCGCGGCAGCGCGGCCGGCACGGGTGCGCCCGGGAGGTGTGGATGGCGGCGCCGGCGGGGCCGACGTGGCGGCGGCTCCCACCCCGCGCCCGCAGCTCCGCTGGCCGGACGCGCCGGCGGTGCCTCGCGTCGCGAGCGCGATGACGGCGACCGACCTGGTCCAGGAGCCGCGCCCCACGCTGATCGGCGAGCGGGTCAACGCCCAGGGCTCGCGCGCGGTCAAGCGGCTCCTCCTGGCCGACGACTACGACGGCGTGGTCGACGTGGCGCGCGAGCAGGTCGAGGGCGGCGCGCACCTGCTCGACGTCTGCGTCGCACTCACCGAGCGGCAGGACGAGGCCGAGCAGATGCGACGCCTCGTCAAGCTCCTCGCCCAGGGCGTCGAGGCGCCGCTCCAGGTTGACACGACGGAAGCCGACGTCGTCCGCGCGGCGCTCGAGCAGTACCCGGGCCGCGCGGTGATCAACTCGGTGCACCTCGAGAACGGCCGCGCTCGGATCGACGCCGTCGTCCCCCTCGCCGTCGAGCACGGCGCCGCGGTCGTCGCGCTCACGATCGACGAGGAGGGGATGGCCAAGACGGCCGAGCGCAAGCTCGCCGTGGCGCGGAGGATCGCCGGGATCGTCTGCGACGAGTACGGGCTGCCGCCCGACGCGCTGATCTTCGACGCCCTGACCTTCACGCTCGCGACGGGCGAGGAGGAGTATCGGCGTAGCGCGATCGAAACGATCGAGGGGATCCGCCGCATCAAGGCGGAGCTGCCGGGCGTGCTCACCACGCTGGGCGTCTCCAACGTCTCGTTCGGGCTGGCCAGGCACGCGCGCGCGGTCCTCAACTCCGTCTTCCTGCACCACTGCGTCGAGGCCGGGCTGGACCTTGCGATCGTCAATCCTGCGCACGTGACGCCGTACGCCGAGATCCCCGAGGAGCAGCGCCGGCTGGCCGACGACCTGATCTTCGACCGCCGCGAGGACGCGCTCGCGCGCTTCATCGCCTACTTCGAGGAGAACACCGTCGAGGAGGCCGAGGCGGTCGACCCGACGGCCGAAATGACGCCGGAGGAGGCGATCCACTGGAAGATCGTCCACCGGAAGAAGGAAGGGATCGAGGAGCTGGTGGATGCCGCGGTCCGGCGGCGCGCGATGGGGGGGGAGGCGAGCGCTTCGACCCACGAGGCGGGCGTCTGGGTCCTGAACGAAGTGCTCCTCCCCGCGATGAAGGAGGTCGGCGACAAGTTCGGCGCGGGCGAGCTGATCCTGCCCTTCGTCCTCCAGTCGGCCGAGGTGATGAAGAAGGCGGTCGCGCGGGTGGAGTCCTACCTCGAGAAGGTCGAGGGGCAGAGCAAGGGGAAGGTCGTGCTGGCCACGGTCTTCGGCGACGTGCACGACATCGGCAAGAACCTCGTCCACACGATCCTCGAGAACAACGGCTACACCGTCTACGACCTGGGCAAGCAGGTCCCGGTCAACGACATCATCGACAAGGCGGTCGAGGTCGGAGCGGACGTGATCGGGCTCAGCGCGCTCCTGGTCTCGACATCGAAGCAGATGCCGCTCGTCGTGCAGGAGCTGCACGCGCGGGGGCTCAGCTTCCCGGTGCTCTGCGGCGGTGCGGCGATCAACCCGTCGTTCGTGCGGTCGGCGGCGTTCGTCGGCGCCAACGGCGCTCGTGACGAAGCCTCGGCCGAGCTCTACGCGCCGGGCGTCTTCTACTGCAAGGACGCGTTCGAGGGGCTGGCCACGGTCGAGGCGTTGGTCGACCCGGCGCGGCGCGAGGAGTTCGTACAGCGTCGCCACGAAGAGATCCGGGCGGGCGTGGCCAAGCGCGCCGCGCTCCAGGCGAAGGCGAAGTCGCTGCACAACGCGCGGCACGTGGCCGGTCCGTCGCGCGAGGTCGACATCCCCGCGCCGCCGTTCTTCGGCGTCAAGGTGCTGGACCGGATCCCCCTCACCGAGCTGTTCCGCCACATCGACCTGAACACGCTCTACCGCCTGCACTGGGGCGCGAAGAACGCGAAGGGCGAGCAGTGGGAGCGGCTGGTCCGGGAGGAGTACGAGCCGCGCCTCAAGCGCTACCAGCAGGAGACGCTGGCCGGGGCCAGGGTGCGGGTCCGTGCCGCGTACGGCTTCTTCCCGGCCGCGGCCGATGGCGACACCCTCGTCGTCTTCGACCCGGACGCGCCGGCCTCTGAACTCGCCCGCTTCGACTTCCCGCGGCAGCAGGACCGCGATGGACTGTGCCTGGCCGACTACTTCGCGCCGATCGACTCCGGGCGCAGGGATGTCGCCGGCTTCACCATCGTCTCCGTGGGCGATGAGCTGCTCGAGCGCTCGAACGCCCTCATGACCGGCGGCGATTACGGCGAGGGCTACTACCTGCACGGCTTCGGCGTGCGGCTCGCCGAAGCGGCGGCCGAGTTCGTCCACGGGGTCATGCGTCAGGAGCTCGGCATCCCCGCCGACCGCGGGCTCCGCTACTCCTGGGGCTACCCCGCCTGCCCGGACCACCGCCAGCACGAGCTCGTGTTCCGGCTGCTCCCGGCACGGGAGAAGCTCGGGATGGAGCTGACCGAGGCGGGCGCACTCGTTCCCGAGCTGGCCACGGCCGCGCTCGTGGTGCACCACCCGGAGGCGAAGTATTTCAGTGCGGTGTGATCTCGAGCGTATCGGAGGCCCGTCTACCCTGTCGACCATGTTGAACGAACGGCCGGGCCCGGAGTCGGGCTCGGTTCTGGAGGGATAGCCGTCCATGCCCAACTTCCACGACCTCCTCGAAGATTCCCGTCCCCACGTCTTCGACGGCGCGATGGGGACGATGCTCTACCAGAAGGGGGTCTTCATCAACCGCTGCTACGACGAGCTGAATCTGAAGGAGCCGGAGCTCGTCAGGGAGATCCATCGTGCGTACGTCGCGGCGGGCGCGGATCTGATCGAGACGAACAGCTTCGGGGCGAACCGGGTCAAGCTGTCGCGGCACGGGCTCGAGGACCGGGTCGCGGAGCTGAACGAGCGGGCGGCGCGTCTGGCGCGGGAGGCGGCGGGCGAGCGCGCGCTGGTCGGCGGTGCGATCGGGCCGCTCGGGATCCGGATCGAGCCGTTCGGGCCGACCTCGGTCGACGAGGCGCGCGCCATGTTCCGCGAGCAGGCAGAGGCGCTGCTCGAGGGCGGCGTCGACTTCTTCGTCCTCGAGACGTTCAGCGACCTCGAGGAGATCCACCAGGCGATGCTGGCGGTGCGCGAGCTGGGCGACGTGCCGATCGTCGCGCAGATGACGGTGCAGGAGCAGGGGGATACGGCGTACGGCACGGCGCCGGAAACGTGCGTGGCGCGCCTCGAGGAGTGGGGCGCCGACGTCGTCGGCTTCAACTGCTCCGTCGGCCCGCACGGGATCCTGGAGGCGATCGAGCGGATCGGGACGCGGGCGCGCACGCGGCTCTCGGCGCAGCCCAACGCGGGGCTTCCCCGCGACGTCGACGGCCGCAAGATCTACATGGCCTCGCCCGAGTACATGGCGAAGTACGCACAGCGGCTGATCCGCGCGGGCGCGAAGTTCGTGGGCGGCTGCTGCGGGACCACGCCCGAGCACATCAAGCGCATTGCGGACGCAGCGCACGCGCTCGCGCCCGGGCGAGCCCGCGTGCGGGTCGCCGTCCCCGAAGCGCCGGCCCAGGCCGCGGAGCCGGTCCCGCTCGCCGAGCGCTCGGCCATGGGCCGCAAGCTCGCGGCGGGCGAGCTGGTCACGACCGTCGAGATCGTGCCGCCGCGCGGCGTCGACGCCTCGAAGATGCTCGACGGCGTGCGGCTCCTGAAGAAGGCGGGCGTGGACGCGGTCAACGTACCGGACGGGCCGCGTGCGCAGATGCGCATGGGCGCACTCGCGACCGCCTTGCTGATCGAGCAGCAGGTCGGGATCGAGGCGGTCGTCCACTACTGCTGCCGGGACCGCAACCTGCTCGGCATGCTCTCGGACCTCCTCGGCGCGCACGCGCTCGGGCTGCGCAACCTTCTCATCATCACGGGCGATCCGCCGAAGATGGGCCCATACCCGGAAGCGACGGCGGTCTTCGACATCGACTCGATCGGGCTCGTCAACCTGGTCGGCCGCCTGAACCGCGGGCTCGACCCGGGCGGCAACCCGATCGGCGAGGCGACGGGCTTCGTCATGGGGGTCGGCGTCAACCCCGGCGCCGTCGACCTCGAGCACGAACTGCGACGCTTCTACTGGAAGGTCGAGGCGGGCGCGGAGTACGCGATCACGCAGCCGATCTTCGATCCCGACCAGCTCCTGTCCTTCCTCGAAGAGCTGGACCGACGCAGCATCCGGATCCCGATCGTTGCGGGGATCTGGCCTCTCGTCTCGGCGCGTAATGCGGAGTTCCTGGCCAACGAGGTGCCGGGCGTCCAGGTGCCGGCCACGGTCGTCGAGCGGATGCGGCGGGCCAGCGAGAAGGGGAAGGAGCATGCGCTGGAGGAGGGCGTTTCGATCGCGCGCGAGATGTTCGCGCGGGTCCGGCCCTACGTGCAGGGGATCCAGGTCAGCGCGCCGTTCGGCCGCGTCCCCTTCGCGCTCCAGGTCTTCCGCGACATCGAGGGGATCGACCCGGATGTGGCCGCGGAGGATCCGGCCGCTTGACAGCGGCCTCCTCCGCGGCCCATCCTGACCGCATTCCGCACAGAACGTCTCGATCGGACACACACCCGGCCTCACCCATCCATCCCCATCCACCGGAGGAGCGCCATGAGCCTTCGAACGCTCGGCCGCACCCTGGTCCTGACCCTGTTGCTGGCGCCCGTCGCATCGGCCCAACAGGCGACCCGGACCCTCACCCTCGACATGTACCTGGACTGGGAGCGGGTCTCAGATCCGCGCCTCTCGCCGGACGGCAGCCAGATCGTCTTCACGCGAGGGTGGGTCGACAAGGTCAACGACCGCTGGCAGTCCTCGCTCTGGATCATGAACGCGGACGGCTCGAAGCAGCGGAAGCTGCTCGACGGCTCGTCGGCGCGGTGGTCGCCGGACGGGACGCGGATCGCGTTCGTCGCCAGGGGCGAGCCACGCGGCTCCCAGATCTTCGTGCGCTGGATGGATGCCGAAGGCGCGGTCACGCAGATCACGCGGCTCGAGGCTTCGCCTTCGGACATCACGTGGTCGCCCGACGGGAAGTGGATCGCGTTCACGATGATGGTCCCCGCGCCCGAGCGCTGGCCGATCGCGCTGCCGTCTCGCCCGGAGGGCGCGCGCTGGACGGAGAGCCCTCGCATCATTACGCGGCTGGACTACCGCCAGGACCGGGTCGGGTTCACCGAGGAGGGATTCCGGCACATCTTCGTCGTCCCGGCCGAAGGCGGTACGCCGCGCCAGCTCACGAGCGGTGACTGGGACCACAATGGCGTGGCGTGGACGCCGGACGGGAAGGAGATCCTCTTCACGTCGCTCCGGATCCCCGAGGCCGAGTACGCGTGGCGCGAGTCCGAGATCTACGCGGTGAACGTGGAGACGGGCGCGGTCCGCCAGCTCACGACGCGCAAGGGGCCGGACCGCTCGCCCGTCGTCTCGCCCGACGGGCGCCGCGTCGCCTACCTCGGGTACGACTGGACGGACGACACCTACATCGAGTCGAAGCTCTACGTGATGGGGATCGACGGCTCGAACCCGCGCATGATCGCCGAGGAGATGGGCAGTGCGCCGGGGAACGTCACCTGGGCGCCGGACGGCAGCGGCGTCTACTTCAACGCGTCGATGAAGGGGACGCAGAACCTCTACTTCGCCTCCGTCGACGGGCGTGTGCGCGCGGTCACCGAGGGTCGGCACATGCTGAACGTCTCGGACATCGGCAGGAACGGCCTCGCGGTCGGGGTGCGCAGCGCGCCGCACGAGCCGGGCGACGTCGTCGCCTTCGACCTCCGCCGCCCGCGCGAAATCCGCGAGCTGACCCACGTGAACGACGACCTCCTGGCCGGCGTGACGCTGGGCGACGTCGAGGAGATCTGGTACGAATCGTTCGACGGGCTGCGGATCCAGGGGTGGATCGTCAAGCCGCCGCATTTCGACCCGTCGCGCAAGTACCCGCTCATGCTGTCGATCCACGGCGGGCCGCACGGGATGTACAACGTCGGCTTCAACTTCGGCTGGCAGGAGCACGCGGCGAACGGCTACGTCGTGCTCTACACCAACCCGCGGGGAAGCTCCGGCTACGGAAGCGCATTCGGCAATGCGATCAAGTTCGACTACCCGAACAACGACTTCCACGACCTCATGGCCGGCGTCGACGCGGTGATCGCGAAGGGGTACATCGACGAGCGCAACATGTTCGTGTACGGCTGCTCGGGCGGCGGCGTGCTGACGGCCTGGGTCGTCGGCCACACGGACCGCTTCGCCGCGGCATCCTCGAACTGCCCGGTCATCAACTGGCTGAGCTTCGTCGGGACGACGGACGGGCCGAACTGGTACCGCAATTTCGAGAAGATGCCGTGGGACGACCCGAGCGAGCACCTGCGCCGCTCGCCGCTCATGTACGTGGGCAACGTCAAGACGCCGACGATGCTGATGACGGGCGAGAACGACCTGCGTACGCCGATCTCGCAGACGGAGGAGTTCTACCAGGCGCTCAAGATGCTCAAGGTGCCGACCGCGATGATCCGCTTCAAGGACGAGTGGCACGGCACGAGCTCGCGGCCGTCGAACTTCATGCGCACGCAGCTCTACCTGCGGAGCTGGTTCGAGCGCCACAGCCGCCCCTCCGAGGTGACGGCGTCAGGCGAACGCTGAGACGAGCGCCGAACGAAGCGCACCTCGCGAGGAGCGGGGCGGCGACTCGGGTCGCCGCCCCGCTGTTTGTTGCACCGACAAACGGAACCGGCCCGCCTGCCCCCGGCCCCTTCAACCGCCCCCCTCGCCCTCCCGCCGGAGCCGGGTCACGAGCGCGTGGCTCCGGCGCGTGGTCTCAGGCTCGCGGTAGCCGGCGCCCATGGCCAGGACGAGCTCGACGGCGGTGGGCAGGTCCATCCGGTGCCCCGGGGAGACGTAGACCGGCTTGACGCCGTCACGCATGCGGACGGCCATCCCGACCACCTCTCCGTCGACTTCGATCTCCGCCGTTGCGCCGCGCTTATTGCCGAGTGGACCGTGCTTGCCGACGAGGAGCGACTTGGCGCAGCCGACCGAGGGGACATTGAAGAGGAGCCCGCCGTGGCAGGCGATCCCGAAGCGGCGCGGGTGGGCGATTCCGTGGCCGTCGAAGATGATGGCGTCGGGCCTGCGGCGTAGCCGCGCCCACGCGGCGGCGAGCGGCGGCAGCTCCCGGAACGAGAGGAAGCCCGGGACGTAGGGAAACGACACGTCGACCACCGCCGTCGCCTCTTCGAGCGTCTCGAGCGAGGCGGCGTCCAGAGTCACGATGGCGGCGTAGCCGCGGTCGTGCTTCCAGCGGATCGAGAGGTCCGCCCCGGCGACGCGCCGCGGCGAGAATCCCTTCGGCGGCTCCAGGACGAGCCGCTCCCGGAGCTCGCGCTGGATCTCCCGCGCCTCGTCGATCGAGACGTCCCAGCGGTGTAGGGTGCGAGATTTCATGGGTTCCTCGCCGGCCAGTCCGGTCGCCGTCCTGGAACCGGGCGCGCCTTCCGCTCAAGCTCGCCGGTTCCGATCTACCGGTCAACGACTCCGCGCGTTACCATGCCCGGAGTCGCGGGCACATCCTCCCGCGTCCACACCCGAACCTCAGCCACGGATGCCCGGACTCCCCTTCGCCAAGGGCCAGGCCCTCGGAAACGACTACATCGTGGTGGATGCGGCCGACCTCGGTGCCGCGCCGAGCTCCGCGCTCGTCCGCGCCCTTTGCGACCGTCACTTCGGCGTGGGCTCGGACGGCGTGCTCCTGGCCGACCTCGGCGGCGCAGACCTCGGGCTGCGCATCTTCAACCCGGACGGCACCGAGGCCGAGAAGAGCGGCAACGGGCTGCGCATCTTCGGGGCCTACCTGCACGGGCGGGGCCTCGTGGCGCATGAGCCGTTCGTGGTGCGGCTGCCCGGGGAGACCGTTCGGATGCAGGTCCTCGGCGCGGAGCCGGGCGGCGCGCTACGGATCGTGGTCGACATGGGGCGCGCGTCGTTCCGGGGCGAGGACGTCGCATTCCGGCCGGAACCGGGCGACGCGTTCGGCCACGTCCTCGATCTCGGCGATGGCCTGACCGCGCGGGTGAATCCCGTTTCTGTAGGCAATCCGCACTGCGTGGTCTTCGTGGACGCGCTCGACCGCGAGGATTTCCTGCGCCGCGCGCCACGCCTTTCCACGCACCCCGCCTTCACCCGGGGGACGAACGTGCAGTTCGTCCGCGTGGCCGGGCCGGACGCGCTCGAGGCGTGGATCTGGGAGCGCGGCGCCGGCGAGACGCTCGCCTCCGGCTCGAGTGCGTGCGCCGCCGCGGCCGCCGCGGCACGGCTCGGGCTGGTCGAGTCGAATCGCATCACGGTGCGCATGAGAGGCGGCTCGGTGGGCGTGAGCCTCGAAGAGGGCGGGATGGTCCGGCTCGAAGGGCCGGCGCAGGTCGTCTACCGCGGCGTCGTCCCCGCGGAGGTGGTCCGGCACTGGAGCGAAGGGGGGACGCCGCCGGCCGGAGGCGAGGGGCTGGCGTAGCCCGCCCATCGCTTGCTCCGGCAACGGGTCGGGCCGTACTTTGAACGGCCTCGATTCACCTCATCCGGGAGTCGTTCCATGCATCTACGCGCTTGTCTGTGGGTGCTCGTCGCGGCGGCGACCGCCGGGTGCGCGAGCGCGGCGTCACAGATGACGTCGTCGCCGAATCCTCGCGCCGATGCGGCCGCTACGGCCGAGAAGTCGTCGGTCCTCGCGCCCGACCCCTTCGTCTCGACCTACGCGCCGCTCCCCTCGCGGACCACGGTGATCCGCAACGCCACGATCCTGACCGCCGCCGGGCCGGTGCTGCACAACGCATCGATCCTGCTGCGGGACGGCAAGATCGCCGAGGTCGGAACGAGCGTACAGGCGCCGGCCGACGCGGTCGTCATCGACGCGACGGGGAAGTGGGTCACCCCGGGCGTGATCGACACGCACTCGCACCTCGGCGTCTATCCGTCGCCCGGCGTGGACGCGCTCGCCGACGGCAACGAGATGACGGCGCCGAACACGGCCGAGGTCTGGGCCGAGCATTCGATCTGGCCGCAGGACCCGCAGTTCGCCCTCGCCCTGGCCGGCGGCGTCACCACGATGCAGATCCTGCCCGGCTCGGCGAACCTCTTCGGCGGCCGCGGCGTGACGGTGAAGAACGTGCCCGCCCGGACCTACCAGGCGATGAAGTTCCCGGACGCGCCGCACGGGCTCAAGATGGCGTGCGGCGAGAACCCCTCGCGGGTCTACGGCGGACGCGGCCGCTCGCCGATGACGGGGATGGGCAACGTCGCCGGCTACCGTGAGGCGTGGATCCGCGCGGCGCGCTACCGCGACGAGTGGAAGCGCTGGGCCGAGAGCGGCTCCGACCCGGCCCGCATGCCGCAGCGCAACCTGCAGCTCGAGACGCTGGCCGGTGTCCTCGAAGGCGAGATCCTGGTCCACAACCACTGCTACCGCGCCGACGAGATGGCGGTCATGGTCGACATCGCCAGGGAGTTCGGCTACCACATCGCCTCGTTCCACCACGCCGTCGAAGCGTACAAGGTCCGCGACATCCTGGCGCGGGAGGAGATCTGCGCCAGCATGTGGGCCGACTGGTGGGGCTTCAAGATGGAGGCGTACGACGGCATCCTGGAGAACATCGCGCTCGTGCACGAGGCGGGCGGGTGCGCGATCGTCCACTCGGACGACGCGTCCGGGATCCAGCGCCTGAACCAGGAGGCGGCCAAGGTGATCCGTGCGGCCAACGAGGCCGGGATGGGGATCACGCACGAGGACGCGATCCGCTGGATCACGATCAACCCGGCGAAGGCGCTCGGGATCGCCGATCGGACCGGCTCGCTCGAGCCCGGGAAGATGGCCGACGTCGTGATCTGGTCCGGCGATCCGTTCAGCGTCTATACCCGCGCCGAGAAGGTCTTCATCGACGGTGCGCTGGTCTACGACCGGAACGATCCGAGCCTCCAGCCGAAGAGCGATTTCATGCTCGGCAACGAGCCGAAGGAGGTGGTGTCATGAGGCGCTTTGCCGCAGCAGCTTCGTTGGCGCTCCTGCTCGCGGGCGCGGACGCCGCGCAGGCCCAGACCGTCGCCATCACGAACGCCCGCATCCACACCATGGCGGGGCCGGTCATCGAGCGCGGCACCGTCGTCGTCCGTGACGGCGTGATCGCCGCCGTCGGCGCCGATGTCGCCGTGCCCGCGGGCGCGCGCGTCATCGACGCGGCCGGCAAGGTCGTCACCCCCGGCTTCATCGATTCCGCCACCCAGCTCGGGCTGGTCGAGGTCGGCGCCGTGGCCGGCACGCGCGACTCACGCGTGAACGACGACCGCATCACCGCCGCGTTCAACCCGGCCGACGGGCTGGACCCGCACTCGTCGCCCGTGGCCGTCACGCGCTCCGAGGGGATCACGCGCGCGGTCGTGACACCCGCGCCCGGTGCATCGCTCATCGCCGGCCAGGCGGTGCTGATCGACCTGGGTGGCGCAACGCCCATGGCGATGGTGCGCAAGAACCCGGTCGGCATGGTCGCCGTCCTCGGCGAGCGCGGCTCGCAGCTCTCCGGCGGCGCCCGCGCGGCCGCGATCCTGAAGCTTCGCGAGGTCTTCCAGGACGTGCGGGACTACATGGTGAACCAGCGGGCCTACGAGACGGCGAGCCGGCGCGACTACGCGCTCAGCCGCCTCGACCTCGAGGCGCTGGTTCCCGTCGCCCGCGGCGAGGTGCCGCTGATCCTCGAGGTGCACCGCTCGAGCGACATCCTGGTCGCCCTCCGGCTCGCCACGGAGCTCAGGGTCCGCCTCGTCCTCGCGGGCGTGACCGAGGGCTGGATGGTCGCCGACGCCATCGCCGAGGCGGGCGTGCCCGTCGTGATCAATCCGCTCGTCAACCTGCCGGGCAGCTTCGAGCAGCTCGGTGCGACGCTCGAGAACGCCGCGCGGCTCCACGCCGCAGGCGTGAACGTCGCCTTCGCGAGCTTCGATGCGCACAACGCCCGTAACCTCAAGCAGGCCGCGGGCAACGCCGTCGCCTACGGCATGCCGCACGAGGCGGCGCTGCGCGCGGTCACCGTCCATGCGGCCCGCGTCTGGGGCGTGGACGACCGCTACGGCACGCTCGAGGTCGGCAAGGAGGCCGACGTCGTCGTCTGGTCGGGCGACCCGCTCGAACTGACGACCTCCGTCGAGCACGTCTTCATCCGCGGCCGGGAGGTCCCCACGGACCACCGCCAGAAGCGGCTCTTCGAGCGATACCGCCACATCGGAGGCGCGACGCCGACGGCGTATTCGCACTGACGACGCCCGCGTCGAAGCAGTCCGGAACGGGGCGTCCGTGGCCGCGGTCATGGCGCCCCGATTCTCTTTTTTTCACGAGGGGCCGGTTCCGCCCCGAAAGGGTGATTTTCAAGGCACTCCCCCCGCCATCGGGGGTATCAACGATGTCTCCCCGGAGTGGGGTAGAATTCGCGAAATTCCTCCGAACCAGGAACACACTCGATGTCCACGCCCGATCAGCGAGAAGAGAAAGTCCTGCCGCGTCTCATCGAGGATGAAATCCGGGATTCCTTCCTGAATTACTCGATGAGCGTGATCGTGCAGCGGGCGCTGCCGGACGTGCGTGACGGCCTCAAGCCCGTGCACCGCCGCATCCTGTACGCCATGCACGAGCTGGGACTCGGTCCGGCACGGCCGTACAAGAAGAGCGCGACGGTCGTCGGTGACGTCCTCGGTAAGTACCACCCGCACGGGGACACCGCGGTCTATGACTCGCTCGTGCGGATGGCGCAGGACTTCTCGCTGCGCTACCCGCTCGTCGACGGGCAGGGCAACTTCGGCTCGATCGACGGCGACAGCGCGGCCGCCTACC